>NZ_CP092334.1:0-85000 GCF_018595685.2 Flavihumibacter rivuli | reverse complement strand
ATGGCGTTCAGGTTGTAAACAACCCGATCGGATAAGGCCGCCGCAGTATCTGTATGGAAATAATTTTGTAATGCATGTACCCCCGCATCTGTCCTGGACGAGCCGGTAAGGGAAACCGGCTCCCTGAACAATACCAGCAATGCCTTTTCTAATTCAGCCTGAACGGTATGGGCATTTTCCTGGACCTGAAAGCCCGAATAACCTGCACCCTTATACGCAACTTCAATAAAATACCTGTTCATTAAGCGAAAGTACTACCGGAATAACAACTTCAGCGCAGTTCCCTGAATCGCTCCACATAAACCGGATCGGCAATCAGTTGCCCCAGGCTGGGGAATTGCTCCTTGTCCACTACAAACGGAAAGCTGGCGTGAAAGAAATTGAACTTGGCTTCATCGGGTATGAACAACTCACTCAAGGCGCGTAGCTGCCTGGTTTGCGGGCACTTCCTGCCAAAAGCCTTGACCGCCATCTGGGTCTTCTGGTCATAACTGATCCGCTTTGCCAGCATCCGGACCCTTAACTGGTCAATATCTGCATCAGTGGCAACACCATTACAATCCAAAGGCTTACCAACTTTTGCTACAGGCATTGGCATTGGCGGCATTGGCGTATCCTTCACTGCTCCATCCTTATCCCTTCGCAGCGTATCCTTTCCCATCAATTCCTCCGGCGGCAATACCACTGCTGAATCCATTCTGATCTGCACATCAACTGTATCATATTGCTTGCCTTCCCTGGCAACAAAGATCATTTTCATGTATCCCGCCTCCCTGTATTGGCTGACCATCCTCACCGAAGGCCCAACCACCGTATCAAGGGCGCCCCCTTTCCTTGACACACCCTCTCTCCCGGTTGGCAGTCCAGACTTATTTCCACCCGCAGGAAGGGTTACATTGTAAGGAGCCGGGACAACCTCTTTGGTTGCTGGCACTGGTCGCTGTGCTTCCACCACCTGCCCCGGATTGGGTGCAGGCGCAACTTCAGGGCTGCCATTTCCCCTGGTCAATGCATTCTTCGAAGCTGTTTCATTGGCAGACCTGGAATAGAGGATGATCGTATCATTCACCACAGCAGCCAGCATCACAGCGAACCGATCGTTACGCTTATAATAGCCTTCACTGACCAATTCATTAGCCCTCCATTCTACCGGTAAAAATTCCCTTCCATCCAGCAGGTCTTTCAACACCCATCGACCTTCGGTCTTCTTGACCAACTGCCAGCCCCTGTCCTTCTCCACAGGTAATTGCTCGAATCGCTGAACCGGTTGGCGGCCACCCTGGAATCCCACCATGATATCCACCCTATCCTTATTAATGGGAGCTAGTATAAGATGCCCATTGGCCGAAGCACTTAATAAACTATCGCCTGTCCTGATATAAAAAGGCACACCTTTCTCCGTTTGAATATAGATGAACCCGGGGGTCTGGCCGATGCCCTCAGATTCAATACCCAAGCAAATCAGGAATAACAGGAAATACTTCATCTGGAAACTGGTGAATTTCTCCATTCAAATCTAAGCAATGCAGGCCGTACCGACCTTTTATACTTTTTTTTAGCCTTATTACGTGACCAATCCAATATATTTACCCTGATAATTAACCTGTATGAAAAAAGGACTTTTAAGCGCATTCTGCCTGCTATCCTTAACCGCCGGTTTTGCACAAACACCGGAAGCGGAGGACGATAGCTGGAAATCCATTTACCGGGAAACCAGTTCCCGTATCAACGACCTTGTCCACACCAAACTTGATGTCAAATTCGACTACCAGAAGTCATGGTTGTATGGAAAAGCATGGATCACCCTTCAACCCCATTTTTACGCTACCGATTCCCTTAACCTTGACGCCAAGGGAATGGACATTAAATCCGTAGCGTTGGTTAAGGGCACCAGCAACCTTCCCCTTAAATACGAATATGATGGCTGGAACCTTCGTGTAAAACTGAATAAGAGTTACAAAGGTGGCGAACCATACACCATCTATGTTGAGTATATAGCGAAACCTAACGAAGTGAAGGTGAAAGGAAGTGCTGCCATTTCAGATGCGAAGGGATTGTATTTCATCAATCCGAAAGGAGAGGAAAAAAACAAGCCCACCCAAATCTGGACTCAAGGTGAAACGGAAGCTACCTCTGTTTGGTGCCCCACCATCGACAGGCCGGGTCAAAAGACCACCCAGGAGATCATGATGACGGTTCCTGACAAGTACGTTACACTTAGCAACGGAAAACTGGTCGCCCAGAAGAAGAACACAGATGGCACCCGCACCGATCATTGGAAAATGGACCTTCCCCACGCCCCTTACCTTTTCTTTATGGGTGTAGGCGACTATGCCGTGGTGAAAGACAAGTACAAAGGAAAAGAGGTAAACTATTATGTTGAGAAGGAATACGAACCTGTAGCCAGGAGGATCTTCGGCCATACGCCGGAAATGATGAGCTATTTCTCCCGCATTACCGGGGTTGACTACCCATGGGTGAAATATTCGCAGATCGTCGGCCGAGATTATGTAAGCGGTGCCATGGAGAACACTACCGCCACCCTGCACCAGGAAAGTGCCCAGCAGGATGCACGTGAGCTGGTTGACGGAAACGCATGGGAAGATGTGATTGCCCATGAATTGTTCCATCACTGGTTTGGCGACTATGTAACAGCTGAGAGCTGGAGCAACCTGACGGTAAATGAATCCTTTGCAGACTACAGCGAAACCTTGTGGAATGAATACAAGTACGGCAAGGATGCCGGGGATGCCACCAACTATTCAGGTATGCAGGGTTATCTTTCCAATCCTGAAAATGCCAGCAAGCGCCTGGCCAGATTCTACTACAAGGATAAAGAAGACATGTTTGATGCCGTTAGTTACCAGAAGGGAGGAAGGATCCTCCATATGATGAGGAACTATTTAGGCGACAGTGCATTTTTCAAAGGATTGAACAATTACTTGACCACCAATAAGTTCAAAGCAGCAGAAGCCCACCAATTAAGGCTTGCCATGGAAGAAGTCAGCGGAAGGGACATGAACTGGTTCTTTAACCAATGGTACTTTGGCAGCGGACACCCTAAACTGACCATTGACTATGCCTATGATGATGCAGCAGGAAATGTAAAAGTGACAATCAAACAAACCCAGGAAGGGGAAAAAGCATTCCAGCTTCCCATGGCTATTGACATTTACGAAGGAACAGCCAAAACCCGCCACATGGTTTGGGTAACAACCAAGGCCGACTCCTTCTCCTTCTCTTACAAAAAGCGTCCAGACCTGGTGAATGTGGATGGGGACAAGGTACTGCTGGCAGAGAAGAACGACAATAAGACCCTTGACAACTATATTCACCAGTACAAGTATGCAGGCAATTACCTTGACAGGAGGGAAGCTATTGAATTCTGTGCCAAAAAGCAGGATGACCCCAAAGCACAGGCATTGTTGCTGGCAGCACTGAACGACAAATACCATGGCTTGCGAAACCTCACCCTGAACAGGCTCGACATGAAGAAGGCCGGCATAAGGCAAGCTGCGGAGAAGTCCATTGCAGAACTGGCAGAAAAGGACCCTAAGGCAACCGTGAAAGCCAAGGCAATAGAACTCCTGGCCAACTACGATAATGCAACCTATAAGAAGATCTATGAAAAAGGCATCAAGGATTCTTCCTATTCTATTGCAGGAGCATCCCTGGAAGGCCTTGCCGTGGTTGACAATGATGCCGCCGTTGCAGCAACAAAAGAAATGGTGAAACAGCCCATCAAAGGACAATTGCTGAGTGCTGTCACTTCCGTAGCCGCCAAGAACGGGCTGGAAGAAGCATTCGATGTCATCGGCAATACATTTGACCAACTTCCTTTATCCCAGACAAAGTTTGAAATGCTGCAGCCTTTTGCGGAACTACTGGCAAAAATGAAGAACACTGACAAGATCAAAAAAGGCGTAGACATGATCATTGATTTCAGGGAAGCCATTCCGCAAGCCTATCGCAACCAAACCGATAGCTATATCAACAACATGGTGCTACAAAGCATTTTGACTGCCAAACAGAAGGACAATAGTCCGGGCAGCCAGGAAGTAGCTGAATACATCAAGACCAAAAGAGCGGAAAAGAAAGCATTCTAAGCCGCGAGAGTCCCAAAAAAACAGCCATCCAATGGATGGCTGTTTTTTTATTCTTACCTAATTCAATACTACTTAAGATTACCAGTCACCGCCGGCACCACCGCCACCAAAACTACCGCCGCCAAAGCCGCCGAAACCACCTCCGCCGCCGCCAGACCAACCACCACCACTACCACCTCCGCCACCTGGGAAGAAGATAACGGGAGGGCCACTATTCCAGCCACGGTATCCCCTCCTGCTCATCATACCACCACCGCCTCCACCACCACGTCCGCCTCGGCTGATCACAAACAATACCAGCAGCACGATCAGGATGATAAAGAATACAGGTACACCTTCACCCTCCTCCCCCCTTTTATTGTACCCTTCTGGTGCTTTGTACTCACCGGCCGCTGCCTTTATGATCGCATCTGTAGCTTCATCAATGGCACGATAGTAGTTCCCCGCCTTAAGGTTGGGGATCATTTCAGCCTCAACGATACGTTTGCAGATGATATCAGGCAAAGCACCTTCCAGTCCATAACCCGGCGCAATAAAAACTTTCCGCTTCTCACCGTCCTGACCAGTAGAGATCAATACGATCACCCCGTTATTGAATTCCCGGCCGCCTATCCCCCATTCCCTGCCCAGTTCTGTAGCATAATCAACGGGTTCCAATCCATTAAGGGATGGAACCGTTACAATAGCGATCTGGTTGGATGTGGTGTCATCGTAGGCCACCAGTTTTCTTTCCAGGGAGGCTACCTGGTCAGGCGTCAATAATCCGGCCGCATCATTGACCAGGCGTTGTGGATTGGGCTTGGGCAATACCCTTTGCGCCGATAGCTGCAATAAGAACAGCAAAGATACCAGCGTGCATAATATTCTTCTAGTCATGGTAGTTCAGGGGTATGCTTAATGTCCAAATACAATATCATCCGGTAACTCATTGCGATCGGTACCCGGTTTATAAGGGAAGTGGCTGCTCAGGGCTTCACCAATATCGCTCACCACCAGTTCTATGCCTTTGGCATATTCATTTTGGCGGAAATGATCCAGCATATTCACCACTTCATTTTTCCAGAAATCTGAACCAACAGCCTTATGAATACCTTCGTCACCCCAAATAGCAGCCTGGTGGTCCTTTGCGGCCACATAAATCAGTACACCATTCCTTTCGTCAGTATGATCCATCTGCAAGCTCCAGAATACTTCTGCAGCCCGGTCGATCGGATTAACAAAACGGCACTTGCTTTCGATGAATACCCTTATCTCACCACTGGTCCTCTTTTCAGATTCCCTGATCTTTTCAACGATGCGAGCGGCCTCGTCATTAGAAAGGAATGATATCCTCCTGCCAAATGAAAACAATCCCATTTGAATTAAAATTTCACCTCAGGTGCTCTTTCAGCTCCCGGATCAGCCTGGAATCCATTCTTCACCCTGAAGCCGAACATGTTTGCGAAAATATTATTGGGGAAGGTCCTTACGGTACCGTTGTACTCTTGTACAGCAGCGTTAAAGTCATTCCTGGAAACCTTGATCCGGTTCTCGGTGCCTTCCAGTTGCGCTTGCAGGTCCCTGAAGTTCTGGTTGGCCTTCAGGTCGGGATAATTCTCCACTACTGCTAACAACCTGCCCAAGGCGCTGGATACACCGGCCTGGGCTTGTTGGAATTCAGCCAATTTCTCAGGGGAAATATTAGTAGGGTCAATTTGTACGGAAGTCGCCTTTGCCCTTGCTTCCATCAGTTTGGTCAGGGTTTCCTGTTCAAAATTGGCAGCCCCCTTTACCGTATTCACAAGGTTAGGGATAAGGTCGGCCCTTCGCTGGTAATCACTTTGAACGTTAGCCCACTTGTTCTTTACGTTTTCATCCATTTTCACCATACCATTGTAACCATTGCAGGCACAGCCACCAAAAAGAAGGATCACTCCGAAGATGAGGATCAGAATCAGGTTTTTTGAATTCATTGCAAATAGGTTTAGAAAATTAAAATTAGCACTTATATAGCCGAAACAAAAATATCTTATCGATTGATTTACACTTTTAAGGAATTAAAAAAAGCCACCCTTTGCAGGATGGCTTAACCTATTTCCTGGTTTACCTTAGGCTTTCACTGCGGCGATACCCGGCAATTCCTTGCCCTCAAAATATTCGAGCATCGCTCCACCACCGGTAGAAACATAACTCACTTTATCCGTAAATCCGAACTGGTTTACCGCGGCAACGGAATCACCGCCACCCACCAGGGAGAAAGCACCAGACTGAGTTGCAGCAGCTACGGCCTCTGCAATTGCCTTTGTTCCATGCTGGAACTTAGCCATTTCAAAAACGCCCATGGGGCCATTCCAGAGAATGGTCCTCGAACGACGGATCACATTGCTGAACTGTTCACAAGCCTCATTACCGATATCCAATCCCATCCAACCAGCAGGAATATTATTGCTGGGTGCAATGGAAATATTCGCATTGGCATCGAACTTATCAGCGATCACTGAGTCGGAAGGAAGGTGAATGCAAACACCTTTGGCCTCTGCCTTCTTTATCAGCTCCCTTGCTGTATCCAGCCTATCGTCTTCACAGAGGGAATTTCCAATATTACCGCCCTGTGCCTTCATAAAGGTATAGGCCATACCACCCCCGATGATAATATCTGTAGCACGCTCAAGAAGGTTCTCAATGATCAGTATCTTATCAGAAACCTTGGCTCCGCCGATGATAGCAGTAAATGGCTTCTCAGATTGGTGCAATACTTTTTCGGCACTAGTCACCTCACCTTCCATGAGTAGGCCAAACATCTTTCCTTCCTTTGGGAAATACTGGGCGATCACGGCTGTTGAAGCATGTGCCCTGTGAGCTGTACCAAAGGCGTCATTAATATAAACATCCCCGAGCCTGGCCAGCTTTTGGGCAAATCCTTCATCCCCTTTTTCCTCTTCCTTGTAGAAGCGCAGGTTCTCCAGGAGCAAGACCTCACCACTCCTCAGCATATCCGCGGTCAGGTAGGCCTGTTCTCCAATGCAGTCATTGGCAAAGAGCACTGGCGCCCCGTCCAGTAATTCAGCAAGATGGGGCACGAGGTGCTTGAGGGAATATTTTTCAGTTGGACCATCCTTGGGACGGCCAAGATGGCTCATCAGGATCACCTTACCACCGTCGGCCAGGATCTTCTTGATGGTTGGGACAGCCGCCCGCATTCTCGTATCATCCGTGATCTCAAACTTCTCATTGAGGGGAACATTGAAATCTACCCGGATGAGGGCCTTCTTGCCGGCGAAGTTATACTGGCTGAAATTGATCATAATTCAGTTCGTTTAATCAGGTTAATAAAATCCTTACGCACCCAAATGACTCCAGGCACGGGATAATCAAAGCATCAAAATAATACGGAAAGCAATCGATAGAAAAACAAGCGGGATGCATGGAGTAATCCAGCAACCCCCTATGAAAAAAGAAAAAAAGGAAGCGGGAATACCGCCTCCTTTCATGAATTATTTGGAGATCAAACCGGCGAAATACTTAACAGTACGAACCAGCTGGCTAACATAGCTCATCTCGTTATCGTACCAGCTGATGGTCTTCACCATTTGCTTGTCGCCAACAGTGATCACCTTGGTCTGGGTAGCATCAAACAGGGAACCATAAGAGATGCCGATGATATCACTGCTTACGATCTCATCTTCAGTATAACCGAAGCTTTCGTTGCTGGCTGCCTTCATGGCGGCATTCACTTCTTCCAATGTCACCTTCTTGCTAAGGATACAAGTCAGTTCTGTCAGGGAACCAGTGATAGTTGGCACGCGCTGTGCACCACCATCCAGTTTGCCTTTCAGTTCAGGGAGAACAAGACCGATAGCCTTGGCAGCACCAGTGCTGTTGGGAACGATATTGGCAGCAGCAGCCCTTGCGCGACGCAGGTCACCTTTTGCATGGGGAGCATCAAGGGTATTCTGGTCGTTGGTGTAGGCGTGAACGGTGGTCATGCTACCGATCTCGATACCGAAATTGTCGTGCAGGGTCTTGGCCATTGGAGCCAGACAGTTGGTGGTACAGGAAGCACAGGAGATGATCTCTTCGCTACCATCCAGGATCTGGTGGTTAACATTGAAAACAATTGTTTTCAGGTCACCTGTTGCAGGAGCAGAGATAACTACTCGCTTGGCGCCGGCTTTCAGGTGGGCAGCAGCCTTGTCCTTATCAGTAAAGAAACCAGTGCTTTCAATTACAACATCCACGCCATGGTTGCCCCAGGGAATTTGGGAAGGGTCTTTCTGAGCATATATCTTAACCTCATCACCATTTACGATGATAGCATCATCTGTAGCTTTAACGTCCGCATCAAACCGGCCCTGGGCACTATCGTACTTCAGCAGGTGGGCTAACACTTTTGGAGATGTCAGGTCATTGATAGCAACCACATCAATTCCTTGCATGTTATAAATCTGGCGATAAACCAGTCGTCCAATCCTACCGAAACCATTAATGGCAACTTTTACAGTGCTCATAAATAATAATTGAAATTTGATGAAGAATAAAAATGAGTAGCGAAGTTAACGTTTCGGGGAAAAAACACCTACCCATTTTTCAACAAGTTTCGAGGGCGGTTGGAATTTTTTTGGATTTTTTTTTGGCGAAAGAAAATACCACCCTATCTTTGCACTCCCAAACGGGAAATGCCGCGTTGGTCAATCGGCTAAGACGCATCCCTTTCACGGATGAATGACGGGTTCGATTCCCGTACGCGGTACAAAATAAGCTTCGGGTTGCTGAAGCTTTTCTTTTTAAACCCACAAAGTTCTTACCTCTTTCGCCGCGTTGGTCAATCGGCTAAGACGCATCCCTTTCACGGATGAATGACGGGTTCGATTCCCGTACGCGGTACAAAGCCCCGGATTTCCGGGGCTTTTTTATTTGCTATCCCCCCGGACAATTTCCATCTGATAATAGCAATATGTTTCAAGCAGCAGATTGCCTGGCCTTCAGGTAAGCGCAGATCTTTTGCCGGAGTTCTTCCGGACGGAAGGGCTTAGGAAGGAAATCTGTGAACCCCTTCTTCTCCAGGTCGTTTTGCATATGGTCATATACAGCAGCAGTAAAGGCGATCACCGGCATCTCCGGGTTGATCTCCCTGATCAGCCTAAGCGCTGTTTCCCCGTCCATTTCAGGCATATCAAGGTCCAGCAAAGCGATATCCACGGCATGTTCCCCGAACAATTGAACCGCTTCCTTTCCATTGGTGGCCTCATAGAGTTGCACCTGCCATTTCTGGAGGAATCTTCTGACAACCATCATATTGACAGGGTTGTCTTCGGCAACCAGCACCCTTATACCTTCCAGTGAAGCCAGGGGCGCCACTTCCACAACCTGGCTATCCGCTGCCGGCTTGGATGAATACTCAACATCCAGTTTGATCCTGAAGGAAAATGTACTACCCTGGCCAGGCTCGCTCTCCACTGCCATTTCACCTCCCATCAATTTTACCAGGTACTTACTGATCGCAAGTCCAAGTCCGGAACCACCATACTTGCGGGTGGTCTTGGCATCGGTTTGATAGAATTTATCAAATATCCGGTTTTGCTTTTCCTTAGGTATGCCAATACCTGTATCCGTTATGGATATCTCTACTTCAGCGATACCCTTGGATACATGTACCAGGTCGGCTTTCAGCACCACTATTCCCTGGTCCGTAAACTTCAGGGCATTGGAAAGAAGGTTATTCAGCACCTGGCTCAGCCTCAACTCATCACCTATAACGGTTATGTTTAAACGAGGATCTACCTGCTTTTCAAACCCAAGGCCTTTTGCTATAAGCGAAGACCTGAACATCTGGTATACTTTTTCAAAAGCATGCTCGAGGGAGAAGGGGGTACTGCCCAGTTCCATTTTCTCCGCCTCTAGTTTACTATAATCTAGCACATCATTCACCAGTTCCAGCATATGGGAAGAAGAATGTTTCAATACATCGAGCATTGGCTTCTGGCCTTGCAGGTGAGGTTCTTCCAGCAGCAGGTTAGTAGACCCGATGATGGCATTCAATGGCGTCCGCAATTCATGGCTCATGGAGGAAAGGAATCGCGACTTAACCTTTGCGGCCTTCTCTGCCTTCTCTTTGGCCTTAAGCGTTTCCACTTCAGCAATGCGCACCTGCGTAATATCCAAAATACTCACTTTGGCATAACTCCTGCCCAAATGCTCAAAGGGTACAATATTGGTATATGCATAGAGCGGTTGTCCATTGTGCAATGCAAATTCCAGGTTACCGAACCAGGGGCGTGGATTTGCCTTTGGCGCCCTTTCCAATAGCATTAGCTTGTCCTTGAATTCTTCTCCCAGCATTTCCTCCACCGGCCTGCCACAAAACCGCTCCTTGTCCTCCAGCGCAAACAAGGCCAGGGCCCGCTGGTTGCAGTCCATACCCTCTCCTTTCTCCAGGTCAATAATGAAAATACCATCGAGGGAAGTGTCAAAAATGGTATCCCGGAATGCCTTTTCACTGAGCAGGTCGGCTTCCTTCTTGTTCAGGGTCTTGAGGATGGAATAGCCTACAAACCCGGTCAACACGAGTGACAGGGCCAGGTTGATCCGGAAGGTATAATGGTAACTGTAAGCCGAGGGATCGGCCTTACTGATCTCATAGGGCGAAACCACAAAAGTGAGGGCCAGGCAGAGCATGGTCAACCCTTCGATCATGATCAGTTCCTGGCTGATCCTGCTATCGATCAGGAAGATTATCGCAAAGATCACCGGAAAGAAATAGAGGTAGGTGCCCGTTTTCAGGCCAGCAAAATAACATACCAGGAATAGGGTGATATTGAAGGTGCCTATAAGCAACCATTTAGCCCTGTCCTCCCTTTCCCAAAGCCGAAGGTAGTTAACAACCAGAAGGGAAGCTGTGGCCAGGAGGCAGACAAAAGCGCTACCGTACTGACTGTTCCAATATCCCAGCACCACATTGAGCGATGTCACCCCTATCCCTATCTCCGTCAGGGATTTGAGCGGGGACGGACCAGCCCTTTCCTGCCTGCGTTGGTATTCTGCAGCCAGTTCATCCCAAAATTTAAGGACATTGGATACTAGATAACTTGATCTCATCGTTTTACAGGCAAATGCGGCCACCAGTTTACCACGACCAGATAGGAAACGCCGCCAGGATCCTAAAATTGTACCCTATGCCTAAAACCAAAGAAATCAGTTATGCTTTCAGTGCTGCTTTCGACCAGGCCTATCTCCTGGAGATACATGACAACGACCTGGAAGCCATCGCGGATATTTTCACCACTGCCCATCAGCAGATCGAAAGTGAAATAGCCCTGAGCAAGCCTTTTGCAGAAAAAGGGGATTCTGAAACCCTTCGCCAGCGATTCCACCGCATCAAACCCTTATGGGGTTATGCCGGCCTGCACTACTGGCAGCAGCATATCCAGGTATTCGAAGACTTCTGCAGAAGGAAACCAATGAAAGATACCCTGATGGAAAATTATGAAAGGCTCATTACCCAGATGGAAGTTGGACTTTCCCTGTTGCAGGAAGAAGCAGAAAGACTGAAACTACACTTCTCGCTGAACCACTGACAACTGTCAACTTAAGGACCAAGGCCCTACCCTATTCACATAACCAGACTGCTACTACCTCGCCAGTCCTGCCTAATGTACTTGATGATCTTCAAATACCCTTTAAGCACATAAGGGTGCCCCATTATGCCATGGCTTAATTTTCCAGTAACATGGTTACCATCATGAACAATCACGGTCAGGTAATCAGCACCCTAATGAATCTAATACAGGTAATAAAGAGGGTAGAAAGGCAAACTCCCATTCATCGGGAAAAAACAGCCATTCACCTAATTAAGTTGCAAGACAAAAATCCACTCAGCATCTTTACATCAGGTTGTGATTTTCGTCAATGATGCCGATAGGATCTGAACCCTGGGAACTGGACACCCAATAAAGATTTTACCTAAACCGGCTAATGTAAATGGATCGGGTCGCTTTCATACCGATCCATTTTTATTTTACTTATCCCCCGGATCACCATCCATCCAAGCCACAAGTATCTTACTGATCTCTGCAGCTTCAACCAGGAAGCCATCATGGCCAAATGCGGAATCGATCTCAACATAGTTAGCACCAGGAATACCCCTGGCCATCTTCCGTTGCTCCTCAGGCGGACAAAGAAGGTCACTTGCAATGCCAATCACCAATGTTTTTTGCCTGATGGTGGACAGCACCTCCTCAACTGTAGCCCCCCTACCCCTTGAAATATTATGGGAATCCATACTCCTGGAAAGTATCCAATACGACTGTGCATTGAAACGTTGTACAAGTTTATCACCCTGGTACCTTATATAAGAAGCAGCTTTAAAGCCATCGACCTTACTGTTGTCAGGGTCTGATTGACGCTCACACATGATGGCATAATTCCGGTAGGTTAACATCCCAATGGCCCTCGCAGCCTTAAGTCCATTGCTGCCAGCGCCGGGGGAACTATCCCTCCAGGTGGAGTCGGCCTCAATGGCCAGGCGTTGTGCTTCATGAATGGAAATCCCCCATGCACTTTCAGCAGCAGAGGTGGCAATAAGGAAGAGGGTTTCTACCACTTCAGGTTCCATCAGCGCCCATTCCAGCACCTGGTAACCTCCCATACTTCCTCCCATCAACAGTTTAATGCGATCTATTCCCAAATGTTTCCTGAGGCGAATATGCGCGTTGACCATATCCCTGATGGTCACCATGGGAAACCTGGAGTAATACAAGCTACCACTGGAGGGATCCACTGAAAGGGGCCCAGAACTTCCATAGCAGGAACCCAGGATATTGGCACAAACGATAAAATGCCTTCCCGGATCGATGGCACCATTCCCTCCTACAAAACCATTCCACCAATCTGCCGCATCAGCATTGGCAGTGAGCGCATGACAAACCCACACCACATTGGAAGCATCCGCATTCAATTGACCATAGGTGTGATAGGCGATCTCCAAACGAGGCAAAACCCCGCCGTTCTCCAGCATTAATGGTTCATCAGACTCAAATCGTTGAAGCATGGGTGCAAAATAAACCCTCAGGCCGTTACCTTTGTAGGAAACCTTCAAAAAAATAACTCAAGCAAAATGGTCAAGATAGATATCATAAGGACGAACGGCGATTTTGGCTTTGAAGCAAAAGATGCCGCAGGCCATGTTTTCAGGATGGATACCAGCCCAGAAACCGGTGGCGAGAACTACGGGGCCCGTCCCATGCAGGTGCTGTTGATGGGCCTGGGTGGCTGCAGCGGAATTGATGTAGTAAGTATTCTCAAGAAGCAGCGCCAGGATATCCGTCATTTCTCCATGCATATTGAGGCAGAAAGGGAAACCGGGAAGGAGCCCGCTTTATGGAAGAAGGCCCATATCGTTTTCACCCTTGGTGGAGATATTGATGAAGACAAAGCAAATAGGGCCGCCCAGCTGTCGATGGACAAATACTGCTCAGTCGCCGAAACCCTGAGAAGGGCAGGCTGTGAGATCAGTTGGGAAGTCAGGATGACTGATGCCCAATAGACCAATCTAAAGGGAGGTAAAGACCATACCTCCTGATTAAAAACAAATACGCTTACCCATTAATAACCACCAATAGCTCAAGATGCACCCGATCAGCAAGGCCATCAGGACCCAGGTAGACCGCACGAATGAAATGGAACACTCACAACCCATGTTCCTGACCAGCAGTTTCTGTTTCGACAATGCGGAAGAGATGCGTGCGGCATTTGCAGACGAAAGTGATGACAATATCTACAGCAGGTTCAGCAACCCGAATGTACAGGAGTTCGTTGACCGGATGTGTGCATTGGAAGGAACAGAAGCCGGTTTCGCCACTGCATCCGGCATGAGCGCAGTATTTGCTTCATTCATGACCTTCCTCAAACAGGGAGACCACCTGCTTTCCTGCCGCAGCATATTTGGCAGTACGCATACGGTGATCACCAAATACCTTCCCAAGTATGGGATCAGCCATAGTTATGTTGATGCTGGTGACGTTGGAAGCTGGGAAGCGGCCATCCAGCCGAATACCCGGATGATCTATATCGAAACCCCAACCAATCCGGCCCTGGAAGTAATAGACCTCGAAGCCGTAGCGGCACTTGCCAAAAAACACCAGCTACTGCTCTGTGTAGACAATTGTTTTGCCACCCCTATTGCCCAACGCCCAATAGAATTTGGCGCCGACCTGATCATTCATTCCGCAACGAAGTGGATAGACGGTCAGGGTAGGGTACTCGGAGGAGTGGTGCTTGGTAATAAAAAACTGGTGCATGAAGTGTATCTTTTCTGCAGGAGCACCGGACCTTCATTATCTCCCTTCAACGCATGGCTGCTCAGTAAGAGCCTTGAAACCCTGGAAGTGCGAATGGACCGCCATGCCTCCAATGCTCTTTACCTGGCTGAAAAACTGGAAGGTCACCAACAACTCAACTGGGTAAAATACCCCCATCTCCCATCCCATCCTCATTATGCCATTGCCAGAATGCAAATGACAAATGGCGGGGGGATCGTCTGCTTTGAGTTGAAAGGGGGAATTGACAGTGGCAGGAAATTCCTGGACGCGCTTACCATGCTTTCGCTAACTGCTAACCTTGGGGATACCAGGAGCATAGCTTCCCACCCGGCAAGTACAACACATGCCAAACTTACCGATGCCGAAAGGATGGCAGTTGGCATCAGTGCCGGCCTCATAAGGATTTCCGTTGGTCTCGAGAACCGCGATGATATCCTGGCTGACATTTTACAAGCCCTCGATAAATGCTAATGGGTCAGGACAGGCCCAATTCATAATGCCTTTCAGGCACTTCCACATCCAGGTAGCCTTTATTCAGCAAGCGCTGCTGGAACTGGATTTGCACATCGTATTCCCCATGCACCAGGAAAAGTTTTTTGACCTTAGAAGGTTCTTGGCAGGAAAGGAATTGGCTAAGGTCCTCATAATCACCATGGGCACTCATGCTCCTGATAGAACCAATCTCGGCATGTACTTCATGTTCAACACCAAAAATGGAAACTTCCTTCTTTCCGGACATTAACCTTGCCCCAAGTGAATTAGGTTCGCAATAGCCGACCATTAATATTGAATTACGGCTGTTCTCAATATTATTACTGATATGGTGTTTCACCCTGCCAGCATCCGCCATTCCACTTGCCGAAATAATGACACAAGGCTCATTGCGAAAATTCAACAGTTTAGACTCCTCTACTGTCTTAACATACTTTAGGCCATTAAACTTAAATGGATCACTATCGGTTTTCAATAACTTCTGAATCCTGCTATTGAAATAATTGGGATACCTTTTGACCAACTCAGTTGCTTGAATACTTAGGGGACTGTCCACAAAATAATCAAGGTCCGGCAACCGCCGCTCTACCTCAAGCTGATTTAACGCATAAAGCAATTCTTGGGTCCTTCCTACGCTAAATGCGGGAATAATAAGCTTTCCCCTTTTCTTCAGGCAGGTCTTCTCGATCCACTCCAGCAATTGGTCAGGTGTGGTGGTATGCAGTTCATGGAGACTATTGCCATAAGTGGACTCCAGGATGATATAATCTGCCTGTGGAAAGGTTGCAGGAGACCGCAGGATCACATCACGGTACCTTCCTACATCACCACTGAATGTAAGCTGCTCAGTCTTTCCACCTTCTGTTACCCTCAAATGGACAGCAGCACTGCCAATGATATGACCGGCATCTGTATAAAGCAACTCCACGTCATCCATTATCCTGGTCCATTTATCATAATCAACAGCATGAAAGAATCCAAGACAATTCTTTGCATCCTCTACCGTATAGAGCGGTTTAAGATATGGTTGCCCCGTAGCTGCCCTTTTCTTATTGATATACTTCACATCATCTTCCTGGATCTCGGCAGAATCCTCCAATAAAATGCCGCAGAGGTCCTTGGTAGCGGGAGTGCAATAGATCGGCCCTTTGAACCCGTCCTTGACCAGTTTAGGTACCAGTCCGCTATGGTCAATATGTGCATGTGACAACACCAGCACATCAACCTCCGATGGATCAAACCCCCAATACCTATTTAAGGCATCGGTCTCCTTACCCATTCCCTGGAACATTCCACAGTCAAGGAGGATCTTCTTGCCGTTCTTCAGCGTCAACAAATGTTTGGAGCCCGTTACGGTCCTTGCCGCCCCATGGAATGCAATTTTCATGTTTGATGTTTTAGTTGTTATGACTTCGAGGCAATCCTAATTTACTACTTAGCCTTGAATGACCAGGTAATAAAAAATTCGGCCACCAATTCCCCTTTTTCATTCCTGCCTACAGACCTTGCCGTTATCGTTTGTCCCTCACCGCTAGTGATGGCCTTTGAAACTATATCAGCAATGTCTTTCCCATCCTCGCAAATAAATATTGTGAGGCCGGTGGCCTTCTTGTAATATTTTGCTTCAAGACCCACCACCAACATTGATACGGCAGGATTGCGCTTATAAGTCTGGGCCATTGCCAGAACACCTGTACTCATTTCAGCTGCCATGGCAAGACAGGCAAAGTAGGTGGACCTGAATGGGTTCTGCGAAAACCATTTAAAAGGCACGACCACTTCACAATAACCCGGTTCTGCTTTCCTAACCCTCACCCCTGCGAAAAAGGCACTTGGCAATTTGGAGAAGAGGAATAAGCGGAATTTCCAGGGATTATTGATCAGGGCCAGGAATTGCCCTGCGCTTTCATTCAGTTGGGGATTACTATTACTGGTCATTTTGATTTATTGATCTCAATTATACATGCCATTACCTGTTTAGGATCGGCATTGCCACTCATGGCCATGGTTCCTTTAGAGGTGGTTTGAAACCCCGCATCCTTTAACAAGGTACTGCCCAATGCATTGTTCAAGCGAGCAGCATAATCAGCAGTGGGATTCTTACTAATAGCGGAATTGAGGCCATACCAGTCCAGGGGTTCCTTGCTCAACACCACAGCGATCATATCCCTTGTTCCAATACTATCCGGGGTCATGCTCTTGTCCTTTGGAAAAAGCCTGTAGCCGGTGATCCCGCAAAATGGGGAGTATTTTGTAGCGGTCGGGTCATCCTGGCGCGGGTAGGGAAAGAGGGTATAACTGGTGCCATCTGTTTCCTTGCCGAAAACATATATATAGCATTCCGTGCTGTTCTTTACCTCCATCTTGAATTTGGAGCCAACCCTGACAGGCGCATTTGTTACAAACCGGTTGCCTGCAGACTTTGCCAATGCTATATAACCCTTGGGAACTATTTGCTTGCCATTGTATTCAACCTCCACCAGTCCTACCTCTGCGATCAGTGGTTGGCTGGCAGCCGCCCCAACCTTTTGCATAGGTTCCAGGCCATAGGCCTCCCTGACAAAATATTTGAATTCCGGATACCGCACCCAGGCAAAACCATTATTTCCCCATTCAGGTCCCCAGCTATTCATGATCAGGAAAGCACCATTATATTTCCTGTCGTCATAGCCCACCACACACATGGCATGCCCGCCGAATCCCATCATACTTTTATCCTGCGGGGTAGGCACCCAGATATCCTTACCCATCATATCCTGCATGAAACTTTGGCCTACCATCATCCCTATCACTACAGGTGCGCCCTGGGCCAGGTTCTCCTTGATCGCACGGATATCAATGGCATCGTTCCTATCGCCAAGGGACAACCGATTAAACCCACGCATGCGGTACTGGTTGGCGAAATCCACCAATTGCCGATCAGGCATCCTGGAACAATCCCGGTCTGTATAGGGGAATTGGTCATAAGGAACAGAGCCTTGTTTGGTCATATATTCCATGGCCCTGATGATATAGGAACCCTGGCAACCTTCAAGGCCGATCTGGTTATAGAGAAAGGCCGGGCTGAACCTGGTCTGGTTAGGGTCTGTTCCTGTGCGGGCAGCTTCTACAATGGTCCGTGCCGCGTAGGCGCTACTCCAGGCCACGCAACTGCCCTGCTCCCCCTGGTTGCCAACTGCCGGTGCATACCGTTGCAGGTTGGCACTCTCCGGCAAGGGGTTCTTCGTATTATCATCAGCCAATGGTTCATAAATGGAAGCCCTTTCAAACTGGCGTGGATCCAGGAATCCCCCAGTGGCCAATTGGGCGATCTGGCTTAATCCTCCAATATTGCACCCACCCCTGCCCATCATGAAATACAATACACCACCTACCACCAGCAACACCAGGATACCTTTTCCCCTGAACAGGCCCAATAACAATGGGAGGAGATTGAATAAACCGCCACCGCCCCCACCGGGACCAACCGGAAAGTTCCCGCCACCACCACCGCGGTCATCATTATTGTGTTGCTCTTCCTGATCCTGCGGATCATCAACCATTCTGATAGGCATAAGATTCGATTTAGGTGAGAATTGAGATAAGCAATTTAAAAAATTCAACCATATGAAACCCCTTGAATGAAAACTTAATAAAATAAAAAAGCCCCGAATTCCTTCGGGGCTTACAGAAGTTATGCCTGTAGGTTATAATACTTCAACCTGGTTCTTGAGCAGGTCTTCAAACACATCCCTTTTCCTGATCAGGTGGGCTTCACCATCTACCACCATCACCTCGGCAGGCTTTAACCTGGAGTTGAAGTTGGATGACATTTCAAAGCCATAAGCCCCTGCATTATAGAATACCAGGAAATCGCCCTCACGTACCTCATTCAAGGTGCGGTCCCAGGCGAAAGTATCCGTTTCACAAATATTACCTACTACTGTATAAATGCGTTCGCTGCCATTGGGATTGGAAATATTCTTGATCCTGTGGTAAGCATCGTAGAACATCGGCCTGATCAGGTGATTGAAGCCGCTATTCACTCCTACAAATACAGTCGCGGTTGTTTGCTTGATCACATTGGCCTTAACGATGAAGTAACCACTCTCACTTACCAGGAACTTTCCGGGTTCAAACCAAACCTGGATCTCTTTACCTGTTTCTTTCGCATACTCACGGAAGGCCTCGGTCACTTTCTTCCCCAGAAGCTGGATATCCGTTTGTACATCCCCTTCCTGGTAAGGCACCTTAAACCCGCTTCCGAGGTCAATGAACTTCAGGTTAGGGAAATGGGTTGCGAGTTCGAACATCACTTCAAGCCCCTGCAGGAATACATTTACATCCTTGATATCACTACCGGTATGCATGTGGATGCCTGCAACATTGATGCCCAGGGTCTTTACGATCCGCTCAATATGCCTCATCTGGTGGATGGATATACCGAACTTGCTATCGATGTGGCCGGTGGAGATCTTGTAGTTGCCGCCGCCCATGATATGGGGATTGAAACGGATACAGATCGGGTAAGATCCTCCATACTTGGTGCCGAACTGCTCCAGGATAGAGATATTGTCAATATTCAGGTTAACCCCAAGCTGCTTCCCTTCATCGATCTCAGCGAAATCAACACAATTCGGGGTAAACAGGATCCTATCAGGAGTAAATCCGGCTCTCAGGCCGAGTTTCACTTCGTTGATGCTTACGCAATCGAGGGAAGCGCCCATCTGCTCAACATACTTCAGGATATTGATATTGCTAAGTGCCTTGCAGGCGTAAAAGAACCGTGCATTGCAATCCTTGAAAGCATCCTGGAGCTTCTGGTATTGTTCACTGATCTGGTTAGCGTTGTATACATACAAGGGAGTGCCGTACTCTTTTGCCAGTTGTAGCAGGGTTTCGTTTGTTATGAATGCCATAATCGTTATTGCTTGCGAATTGGACGAATATACGCAGAGACAGGGAGATAACCCTGCAGGAAGCAGATTTTTCAGGTGCAAAAAAATAAGGTTGCCAATCGAGGACAACCTTACCTATGGGTTGGTGAGTAAGAGACTTAATTGATTTCTTCCCCGTCTTCTTCCTGGCCAGATTCATCATCATTTGAACCTTCTTCCCCTTCGGGTTCCGGGCCTTCTTCTTCTGTAGCAGGTGCTTCTTCCTCTTCCACAACCTCCTGCACCAATTCGCCATTCTCACTGACCAGCAAAACCGAATTGGCTGGTTCCACTTCTTCCTCTTCAGCCACCAGGGTTTCGGTAATGGTTTCTTCATTTCCATTGGCAACTTGTACAGACTGGCCAATCAGGGTAGGCTCAACCACTTGTTCTGCCAATACTTCCTTGATCTTTGGAAGGTCATCCGGGCTATTCAATCCGAAATAGTCCATGAAAGATTTTGAAGTGGAATATACCAGGGGTTTACCGGGGAGTTCTTCATTCCTGCCACTGATCACGATCAGTTCCTTCTCCAGTAATTTCTGGATAGAGTAATCGGCACTTACGCCCCTGATCGACTCTATCTCCGACTTGGTAATGGGTTGCTTGTAGGCAATAATAGCCAGGGTTTCCATGGCCGCACCGCTCAGGCGTTTCAGGAATTTATCACCATTGAGCTGGGCTACTGTCTTATGGAAATCCTTCTTGGTCAGGAATTGCCAGCCGCCGCCGCTGAAGCGTACTTCAAAGGGATAGAATTCGGCGCTGTATTTCTCAATGATCCCCTCCAATCCAGACTCGATCTGTTCCAGGGTGATCTTATCCTCCATGAAACCAAAGGCCTGGTTCACCAGGTCAGTGATCTCCAGGGAAGTAAGGGGCTTCTCACTCGCAAAGATCAGTGCTTCAATATGAGGAATGATATGTCCGATTTCCATACTATGCTATTTAGGTAAGCGGGTACTACTTAACAATGCAATGTTCAAGTTTTTTGGGGTAAAGGGAAATGGAGTTATTCACAATGTGGATAAGGGTTAATCCAAGGGGCGGGATCCACAGGAAAGCCGGTTAAATAAACCTGGTTAGTTAAATGACAAGCCCATATTCTGGTAAGTACAGCTAACGGAAAGCAATAGTGGCAGCACTACCATTTCAGATAATACCCCAAATCCAATGCCAGTAACTATTGAGGCATAAAAAAACCGGGGTGATGACACCCCGGTTTCGGATATTCTTTATAGGACAGCTTAGCCCTGCAGCGCTGCAGCACCACTAACGATCTCGGTAAGCTCGGTCGTGATAGCGGCCTGACGGGCACGGTTGTAGCTGATCTTAAGTGTTTTCAACAGTTCATTCGCATTCTCAGAGGCTTTATCCATAGCAGTCATACGCGCGCCATGCTCAGAAGCATTGGCATCCAAAACAGCCTTATACAGTTGTGTATTCAGGATCTTAGGCATCAGTTCAGCGATCAGTTCTTCCTTATTGGGTTCGAAGATAAAATCACTCTTTTTGACATTTCCAGTATTGGTAACCTTCGGAATAGGCAGGAAACGCTCAACGCGGTAACGCTGGGTAGCGGCATTCTTGAACTCACTATAAACGATCTCCACCACATCGAACTGCTTTTCCTGGAAAGCCTTTACAGCAGCCTGTGCACAAGCCTGTACAGATTCAAAACGCAGGTCAAGGAACAGGTCCTTATAGGTAGCATCAACTTTGTAATTGGCCTTCTGCAGGGCTTCATATCCTTTCTTACCAATGTTCCAGATGGCAACATTACCCTTTGCAAACTGGCCGGAGTATTTTTCAGCAATAGTAGCCTTGGCCGCCTTTACAATATTGGCGTTATAAGCACCAGCCAGGCCACGGTCACTGGTGATCACGATCAACAGCACTTTTTCAACCGGACGCTCCACTGCAAGCGTTCCACCCAATTCACCTTCTGTGTTGCTGACAATGTTAGAAAGCATTTCCTGCAACTTATTGGCATAGGGACGCATTTGTATGATAGCATCCTGGGCACGGCGCAGTTTGGCCGCACTTACCATTTTCATTGCCTTAGTGATCTGCTGCGTACTCTGAACCGATTTGATCCGGTTACGAACTTCTTTCAGTGCTCCTGACATATTAACAAAAATTGATGCTTTTAACGCTGAATATCAAGACCTTAATCTCAACTCTCGGGACTCCGGAAAACCAAACCTCAAACTCATCCTACTACTGCTCCCGAAATTTGGCGCAAAGGTAACAGAAAGCAGCCAGAAAACAACTATTCCGCCAAAATTCAAATGCCGGAGCAGGCACAGCGCCAAATTAGCAGCCCCTGACGAGCAGAATCCGCCTGTAACCAGTTGACAAGGAATGCATCATGATAAAAACCACCCAACCAGGCCTGGATTGGAAAGGACTGGTTAAAATGGCCCGGATACCCCGCCAGCAAACCGCTTTTCCTTACCTTTGCTTCCCTGTCAATTTGACCAGGCGCATAAAATAGCACTGTAATTGATAATTAAGAAGTTTTAGCATTTCTAAAGACAACACCATAACATGTTAGGTTTCATCCAGAAGTTATTCGGCGGAAGCAAGTCGGAAAAAGACGTGAAGAGCATCCTGCCGATTGTAGCCAAAATAAACGAGCATTTTGCCGCTTACCAATCCTTATCCAATGATGCACTCAGGGCAAAAACCCAGGAATTCAGGCAAAGGATCCAGAACCATATTTCAGCTATCAATGCCGAGATCGCAAAGCTGAATGAATCGGCAGAGCAACTGCCTTTCAGCGACTTTTCCGGTAAGGAAGCCATTTATGAGGAAGTTGACAAGCTCAGGAAGAAAAGGAATGAGCAGATTGAGGAAGTGCTGAGGGAAATAGCACCCGAGGCATTTGCTGTGGTGAAGGAAACGGCCCGCAGGTTCAAGGAAAACAGCATTGTTTCAGCTACCGCTACAGAACTTGACCGCCAACTGGCTGTCACCAAGAATTATATTACCATTGAAGGCGACCAGTCAAAGTTCAGCAATACCTGGACAGCGGCAGGTGGTACTGTAACCTGGAACATGGTCCATTATGATGTACAGCTAATCGGTGGTTATGTGCTGCACCAGGGTAAGATCTCTGAAATGGCTACGGGTGAAGGTAAAACACTGGTATCCACCCTTCCTGCCTACCTCAATGCATTGGCCGACGAAGGGGTTCACATCGTAACTGTTAACGACTACCTCGCCCGTCGTGACTCTGAATGGAATGGCCCCATCTTTGAATGGCTGGGCCTGACCGTTGACTGTATCGACAAGCACCAACCCAACAGCGAAGAGCGTCGCAAGGCATACCAGGCGAATATCACCTACGGAACCAATAATGAATTCGGCTTCGATTACCTGCGCGATAACATGGTGCATAGTCCCGAAGAAATGGTTCAGCGCAAGCATCATTTTGCCATGGTGGATGAGGTAGACTCCGTATTGATCGATGATGCCCGTACGCCGCTCATCATTTCAGGTCCCGTTCCCCGTGGTGATGAACAACAATACCACTTGTTGAAACCCCGTATCCTGCAACTGGTGGAAGCCCAGAAGCAGGTTGTCAACAAGTTCCTGAATGAGGCCAAGAAAAAGATCGCTGATGGCAATGATGATCCCAAGGATGGAGGTCTTTCATTGATGCGCGCTTTCCGTGGCTTACCCAAGAGCAGCGCCCTGATCAAATTCCTGAGTGAGCCCGGCATCAGGGTAAAACTCCAAAAAGCAGAAAACTACTACCTGGCCGACCAGCAGAAAGAAATGCCTAAGGTTGACCAGGAACTGTTCTTCTATATTGATGAAAAGAACAATTCAGTTGACCTTACGGACAAGGGAATCCAGATGATCACCCGTTCCGGAGAAGATCCTGATTTCTTTGTTTTGCCTGACATCAGCGTTAAGCTGGGAGAGATCGAAAACAGCGATGCTTCTGCGGAAGAAAAACTGCACCGGAAAGAGGCCCTGCTGAATGAATACACCATGAAGGCAGACCGCATCCATACTGTTCACCAATTGCTGAAAGCCTATACGCTCTTCGACAAGGACGTGGAATATGTGGTGATGGATGGACAGGTGAAGATCGTTGATGAACAAACCGGTCGTATCCTCGATGGCCGTCGCTATTCCGATGGATTGCATCAGGCTATTGAAGCGAAGGAAAATGTGAAGATCGAGGCAGCTACCCAAACCTATGCTACCATTACCCTCCAGAACTACTTCAGGATGTACCACAAGCTGGGTGGTATGACCGGTACTGCGGAAACAGAAGCCGCTGAGCTTTGGGATATCTACAAATTGGATGTAGTGACCATACCTACCAATGTTCCTATTACCCGTAAGGATACACAGGACCTGGTATACAAAACCAAGAGGGAAAAGTATGCTGCTGTAATTGAAGAGATCGAGAAACTGCGCAATGCCGGAAGGCCGGTACTGGTAGGTACCACTTCGGTTGAAGTGAGCGAATTGCTGAGCAGGATGTTGCAGGTGAAAAAAATCCCACACAATGTATTGAACGCGAAACAACACGCCCGTGAAGCCCAGGTGGTTGCAGAAGCGGGTATGGCAGGTGCCGTAACCATCGCCACCAACATGGCTGGTCGTGGTACCGATATCAAACTCGGACCCGGCGTAAAAGATGCGGGTGGTCTGGCCATCATTGGTACAGAACGTCACGAAAGCCGCCGTGTTGACCGCCAGCTGCGTGGTCGCGCAGGCCGTCAGGGTGACCCTGGAACCTCACAGTTCTATGTTTCCATGGAAGATGACCTGATGCGTATGTTCGGTAGTGACCGTATTGCATCGCTCATGGATAAGATGGGCTATAAGGAAGGCGAAGTGATCCAGCACAGCATGATCACCAGGAGCATTGAAAGGGCACAGAAGAAGGTTGAAGAGAACAACTTCGGCATTCGTAAGCGCCTGCTTGAATACGACGACGTAATGAACAAGCAGCGCAATGTGGTGTACAAGAAGCGCCAGCACGCACTATTTGGGGAACGCCTTGCGCTGGACCTTGATACGGCATTTTATGTGGTGGCGGAAAGCCTGGTAACTTCTTTCCGTGAGCAGGAAGACTATGATGGATTCAAACTCTCCTGTATCGTGAACTTCGGAATAGACACTGCAATTACAGCAGATGAATTCAAGTCGGGCAATAACCAGGGCCTGGCAGAGAAACTTTACCAGGAAGCCACCATCAATTACCAGCGCAAAATGGATAACCTGCGGGCACAGGCCGTACCTGTATTCCAGAATATCAGGGAAACGCAGGGTGCCCATATTGAAAATGTGGTAGTGCCCTTTACCGATGGAAGAAAGGGCATCAATGTGCTCAGCAATATGGAGAAAACATTGCAAAGTGACGGTCGCGAATTGGTTAACGCCGTAGAAAGGACCATCACCCTTGCATTGATAGACGATTCATGGAAAGAGCACCTGAGGAGCATGGATGACCTGAAGCAGAGCGTACAGACTGCCTACCTGGAACAAAAAGACCCATTGGTCATCTATAAGGTTGAAGCCTTTGAACTGTTCCGCAAAATGGATACAGAGGTGAACCGTGAGATCGTTTCCTTCCTCTGCCATGCGGGCATCCCTATGGAACAGCAGCAACCTGCAGAGATCATCAGGGAAGGCCATGAAGAGAAAACGGACATGAGCCGTCTTCAGGCCAATAAAGAAGAGGTGGAAGCCAGGGGGGAAGATTATGCCGCGAATGAAAATGACTATTACGACCCATCAGGCCCAACCATCCAGGAGCCCATAAGGGTAGGACCAAAGATCGGCCGCAATGATCCATGTCCATGTGGAAGCGGAAAAAAATACAAGAACTGCCATGGTCAGGGACTTCAATAGTCCCCCCGGATAATAAAAAAAGGAGCCGCTGGCTCCTTTTTTTATTCAATACTTTCCTGAATCATTTCTTCTGAAAATGTAATACTTCATTTGAGCTGGCATTATCATCCTCCAGTTCAATAATGGAGGTTGATATTCCCGTTAGCACCCAATCGTTGTTCAGTTCTGCCAGGGTGCTTGTCGCAGGAAATTCGATCTTCATCCTGGTTCTTCCATCATCCGGCCGTACTGACCAGGTTCCTGAGGCAGTAGGCCCGCCACCTATTGCTGAAACAGAGCCATTGGTATTAAAGGTGAAGGTCCACCCTGTAAAATTGGATGTCTCATCATTTCCGCTATCAGTGAACAAATGTACTTTCCAGGAGCCGGAAGTGATCACCGGACTCGGATCGGGTTGTGCGTTATCAGAGGAGGAACAGGCCGGCAACGCCAGGGCAATAAGGGCCAGCAGCAGTACTGGCAGCAAAAATTTCTTCATGGGAGAGCATTAAGATGGTTAATAATGTAGTTGAATCAAGGGATAATGCCTAAACTTCGGCAGGACACCACACCAGTAGCGCCCCAAAACAATACACCCCAAATTTACCACAATCATTAATCCGGAAATCCCTAATGAAGCGTCAAAGTTTGAGCTTAACAGACTGCTTACTTAACCAACCCGCTACCTGGATTATTAACAAGGAAAACAGGAAAGACTTCGCCAATCCCAATATGCCCGTCAGGAAAGGATCCGGCAGGCTAAAGGGGAACAAAGGGATCATAGCATAAGCAAAATAAGGAAGGAGGTAGCAAAGCAATGTATCAGATCCTCCTGCCGAAATAGGCTTAAACCAGTATTGCTTACCCATCCTATCTACCAACCAGGCCACGACAAGGAAAAGTACTACCACAATCGCACTACAAACCAGCACCCAACTTGGCGTAGCCCTGATCTTTGAGATACCCCATAACGGACGTGTAACCAATCCACTAACCAGTAGAACAACAGCTATCGCAACAGAGGCGTAGGTGAACTTCATCCACTGGGGTTGTTCCCTGAAGATCAGGTCCCAGAATAAGCTAGAAAGAATAACACCCGCAAGCGTAAGCGCAGGATGTGCCCCATTTGCAAATGGACCGATCAATTTGAGCAGAAGGCTATCCTCAGGCACTAGTCCCAAATGACTGATGCTGCTCAATACCAAGCATACTAGGAATGCCATGACCATGACCCCAATCCTGCCCTTTGCATAAAGAACCAGCACCGCAGCAACCAGGTAGGCCCAGCCAATCAGACCAAGAATACCCCACCACCAGGTATTGAACCGCTGGGGGCTACCGGTATCCCCACCCAGGTAGAAGTAAGCCAAGGTCACCAGAACGGTAATGCCAACCAACTTCAAGGCCCATTGCAGTTTTACCGGCACATGGTCAGGATACACATTCCATATCAGGATAAATGACAGGCAGCAAGCTACATTCCATATCGGCCTGTTGATCAGGCAGACCTCCTCATTTAGGTACTCGCCGTTCACCAGGAACACACCCATTACCAGTAATGCAAATGACCTGGTGAAAATATGGAGAAGAATTGCCGAATCGGGATCGCCTTTCTTTTTCCTGTTATTGATAGCGAAAGGCATGGACATCCCTACTATGAATAGAAAGGCAGGGAATACAATATCTGCCAGTCCCATCCCATCAGCATCGGCCGAAACATGTTCAAGCCAATTCGGGATATCTTTCAGGGACCAAAGGTCATTAACAAAGATCATCAACAACATGATGAGCGCCCGAAGCACATCAATGGAATGGAGCCTTAGGGGGGAGTTTTTCATTTCTTGCTACTATAGCAATAAAAATAAACCAACAGAAGGTATAACCACCGTTTGCCAACCGCCTCCATTCAACCTATGGCTATAAATTCAAACCCCTATTCAAAAAGATTGCCGCAGAAGCCGTACCACCTGCCTGATACCAAAAAGCTCATATAGAAAAGGCATAGCCAGGTGCGGCGATTCTGCGGCAATAAACCCGGAGTTGACCTACATTTTACTGATCAGCATATCTTCCCGCAGTTTTACTTCAGTAGTGAAATGACTGATCGTATGGGTATGGCGACCTTTCGGCCCCTTTGTGGATATTTCCCATTTTAACTCCAGGAACTCCCTGGGAACAGCGATCTTTTTGGAGAATTGAATGGTTGTAAAGCTGTTGCTGTACAGTACATTGCCGGACAGCTTATCCCTAACCACCAATTCCTTTCGCTCCAGTTCAGGATTGGCGATCTCCACCTTGAAATAATAATACTCCCTATCGCTTCCAGCGAAACTTATAAAGGGTTCGGAAGCTACAGGTAATTCATTGATCACTGTATAGGGAAACAGGCCTAACATTAGCAGGCAGTCTTTTTGGGAATTTGAAGCATGGGCAATGGAACCTGATAATAAGATTACTGCCAACATGGACAGGGAGAGGAATTGCTTTTTCATACAATAACATTTTAAGGTTGATAAAATTGTTATGTATGGCAATTGTCGTTGAGGGGAATTCCCGGAAATGAAAACCGGTTTTCAGTAGCACTACCTAAATATATTCCAAAAATCTGAAAAAGTAACCCATGCCAGGAGGAATCATGGAAAACCGGCATGAAAAAGCCCCGGTTTCCCGGGGCTTGCTGATCATTTGATATTATACTTCTGCTTGTAACGCTCGTTCAACTGTTTGTGCTTGTCGGTCAGGTCAAGCACCCTTCCCTGGATGAAAGCATGGGTGATAATACTGGTACGCATGTCCAGGATATCACCTTCACTAACCACAAGGTTAGCATCCTTACCTACTTCGATGGAGCCCGTCCTGTCTGCGATACCCAGGATCTTCGCAGCATTCAGGGTGATGGCTTGCAGCGCCTGTTCCTTGGTAAGGCCGTAAGCAACTGCTGTACCGGCATTAAAAGGAAGGTTGCGGCCACGGGTCTGGCCATCTTCATCATTGATGGCGAACAACACACCGGCCTTTTGCAAAGCAGCTGCTGTTTTATAAGGCTGGTCAACATCATCATCGGTCATGGTAGGCAGGCTATGCATTTGGGATAAAATGACCGGGATATTATTTGCCTTCAGCAGGTCCGCTATCTGGAAGCTTTCACTACCACCAACAATAACCACATCCATTCCAAACTCCTTGGCGAAGTCCACCGCCACCAACATCTCCTTGACAATATCGCAATGCACAAAGAGCTTCTGGGTCTTATTGAAAAGCCCCTTTACCGCTTCATACTTCAGGTTAACGGCAGCATGAACAGGTTCCTTGGCATAAGCCTGCGCTTCACGGAAAAAGGCCTTCACCTTTTCCACCTGCTCCAATCCCCTTTTCACTGGATCGCCGGCTGGCTGGGCAATTCCCAGGAATTCTGCAAAGGGGTTAGGACGATTGATAAGGCTGGGCATACGGAACTGGATGGCATTATCCATCTTGTAGGCAGCATCTTCCCAATTCCAGGCATCCAGCTGAACAACTGTGGAAGAACCGGATACCAGGCCTCCCTGGGGAATGATATTCGCCAACAGGATTCCATTGCTCTTCAGGGTATTGATCACTTTGGAGTCCGTATTATAGGCAACGATGGAACGGATCGATGGGTTGATTTCCCCGATTTCCGTATGGTCAACGGTTGCTCTAACACTGTTCACTTCAACCAACCCAAGCAGTGAATTGGAAAGGATCAGGCCTGGATAAACATGCTTACCCTTCACATCGAAAACCTTCACGTCATCCATGGGTATTGCCAGGTCTTTGGCGATCTGTTCGATCTTGCCATTGCTAACTTTAATGGTCATTCCTTCCAGCACTTCACCATTGCCAACATGCACGGTGGCGTTCTTCAGGAACAATAAACCTTTGTACTCTTTTGCGGGATATACATTCTCCTGGGCAAAACCCGGAGCTGCCAACATCAAACCGCAAAGTATCTTGAATAATTGCTTTTTCATTTTTTCGCCGCTTTAGTTGTTACTGTTAATAGTCTCTGCCTCGATCACCAGCAAGCCATGCTTGTGGTTATGTTCGGAACAGGTATGCATGATCTCCATACTTGCTGTTGCCGGAACAGTAGGCATACCAGCTTTCTTTTCGCCTGCCATTTTCTGGATCAGCCTGCTGCGTTCAGCAGTGATCCCGGCACGCAATACCTTATCCTTTTCGCGGTCGAAATAGACAATACCATCAACCATGGTCTTCTCGGCCCTGGCATAGATGCTCAGCGGATGATCACTCCACAGTACCAGGTCAGCATCCTTACCCACTTTAATGCTTCCTACACGGTCATCAACATGCAGCATCCTGGCAGGATTGAGGGTAACCATCTTCAAGGCATCTTCTTCACCCATTCCTCCATACTTCACGCTCTTAGCCGCTTCCTGGTTCAGCCTTCGGGCCATTTCAGCATCATCAGAATTGATAGCCACATTCAATCCAACCTTATTCATGATGGTGGCATTGTAAGGAATAGCGTCTACCACTTCCATCTTGTAATTCCACCAATCACTGAAGGTAGATGCGTTGGCGCCATGTGCCTTCATCTTATCAGCAACCTTGTATCCTTCCAGGATATGGGTGAAAGTATTGAAAGTAAAACCAAACTTCTCCCCTACGCGCATGGCAGCCACGATCTCGCTCTGTACATAAGAGTGGCAGGTAATGAAGCGCTTCTTATTCAGGATCTCTACCAGGGCATCCAGCTCCAGGTCCCTCCTTACTGTAGCCCAGGGATTAACAGTTGCTGCACCCTTCTTCGTTTTTGTATCCCCGGTAACACTGGCAGCCTTGATGGTATTTTCATAATCACGGGCACGGGTAAACGCATCCACCAACACTTCTTCCACACCCATTCTTGAATCGGGAAAGCGATTGTTGGAAGTAGCTGCAGTTCGCTTAACATTCTCACCCAGGGCGAACTTGATAAACGGATCCCAATTGGCGAATTTCAGGTCTTCGGCATTGGCACCCCAGCGCAGCTTGATCAACTGGGTCTGTCCACCAATAGTATTGGCAGAGCCGTGAAGGATATGCGAAGAGGTAACGCCACCACTCAACTGGCGATAGATATTGATATCATCGGGATTCAGGTTATCTGCGATCCTTACCTCTGAAGTAACGGACTGGCCACCCTCGTTAATAGAGGCTGCGGCAATATGGGAATGCTCATCGATCACACCAGCTGTCAGGTGCTTACCTGTACCATCGATCACTTTAGCGCCGGCATCAGTAAGTCCCTTACCTACAGCAGCGATCTTTCCATTCTTTACCAGCACATCGGCACCTTCCAGTTTGCCTTCTGCTTCATTTGTCCAAACAGTAGCATTCCTGATGAGGTAGGTCTCCTGCTTCGGCAATTCTTCCCATCCATATCCATTGAATGGGTAAGTCACCTTTCCAATGGCAGGCACAGGCTTCTTCCTTACAGAATCTGCTTTGGTGTCTGCTGCCCTGGATAGGGTTGCTGTGAAATAACCTTTAGCACCTGATGCATCCTCAGCCATACCCTGCCAGATATCGCCATTGTTCACCCCGCTCAATCGGATGGTATTCTTTGACTGTTTTGACTCCGGGAAACTGATCCTGACCATCTTGCCATCATAGGTAAACTTCGTGGCAATGGTATCCTTATCAAGGATATTGGCACTATTGTTTCCTTTAACATCGAGGTTATAGTTCATCTTACCCTTGGGCAAATTCACCACCAGGTTATACTGGCCACCCACTGCATCCCAGGCTGATTCATTCACTGCATATTTTTCGCCCTGCACCCAGTTCTGGTAGATAACGGTCTTTTCATTGAAGATAGGTCCTGAGGCAACCAGGAAATTGGCCAATTTGCCGGCTTCCAGGCTTCCTACATTATTGTACACACCAAGAACAGTTGCCGGGGTCCTGGTCAATGCATCGAGTGCCCTGGCCTCGCTCAGTCCATACTCAATGGCCTTGCGGAGATTGGCCATGAACTGCTTGGTTTCCTTAAGGTCTGCGGTGGTCAGGCAGAAGGGGATATTGGCCTTCTCAAAGAAAGCGGCATTGGCTGGCGCCATCTCCCAATGCTTCATATCTGACAAGGAAACAAAACGGGCATCATTGGGATCCTCTACATCCATAGCCTGGGGATAGCTCAGGGGCAGGATGAAGGTAGCCCTGGTACCAGCCATTTCATTGATGCGCTGATACTCATTACCGCCGGCCTTGATCACATATTGCACCCCAAACTCATCACCGATCTTATCAGCGCGAAGGGCATTCCACTTATCATTGGCTTCGAAGATCTGGGGAAGTGCCTGCGTTTCATTCCAGGCCTTAAGCGTAAGGTTAACGCCTTCCTTATCGGCATTGGTCTTGTACCATTGCGCGTCCAGGTAGGTCTGCCGCAACAAGGCAATACTACCCATCAAACTGCTGGGATAGCTCTGGGTGGAAGTGCCCTTATTGAATGAAAAATGTGCAGCGGCCTTTTCCTTTATGACCAGCTTATTTTCCTTAGCATTGGCAAGGGTTACCAAGGTACCGGTGCCCCTGGCTATTCCATCCCTTACATGGGTAAGCACTGCACCGAAACCAGCTTCGCGCATCCCTTTGGCCTTTGCTTCATCTGCCGCGAACATTTTCACCGCATCCACATCGGCATGCAGGGCCTGGTTCCAGCCATAAGCACCTTTCTGGTTACTGGTCAACTGGGCAGGTGCCAGGAAGTTGAATCCGCCGCGAGGCCGCTCAACAGCAGGCATGCCGTAATCGGCATAGATATCAATAAAGGAAGGATAGATATACTTTCCTTTGCAATCGATCACCATTGCTTCTTTTGGTACAGCTACATTGGTGCCAACAGCAAGGATCTTTCCGTCCTTTACCACCATGGTAGCGTTGGTCAACGTTGTCTGGCTGTTGCTTACAATATTGGCATTGGTGAAGGCAAAAGTGGCCTGCTTTGGATCAGCAATGTCATTAACTGGGAATGTCGGTTGTGCCTGAACGAAAGAAGCAAAGAGTAAACCGGCAATAATAGCCGGTATCCGGCGCCGGGGAGGCGACAGGAATAGCTTTCTCATATGCGTGTAGGTTTTGTTTAAGTGAAATCCGAATTTATGCAAATGAGCTAACTTAGGCCACCAAATATGACTAACGGCAACTATTTTTTATGAACATAGCAGGGTATATCGACCATACTATTTTGAAGCCTACCACCACCATCGCAGATATTGAGAAATTATGTAATGAGTCGGTGGAATATGGATTTGCTGCTGTTTGCGTTCCTCCTCCCTTTGTAAAAAGGGCCGCTGCCATCCTTGCGCCGACCCATGTCAAAGTGGCTACGGTCGTAGGTTTTCCTTTTGGCTATTCAGCAACAGAGGCAAAAGTGGCGGAGACCATCCTTGCCATTGTTGATGGCGCACATGAGATCGACATGGTCATCAATCTTATCGCATTAAGGCAGCAGGACTGGTCCTACCTGGAGAAGGAAGTTCGGCTACTGGTGGAGGTATGCCACAATAAGGGTAAACTCCTAAAGGTGATCATTGAAAGCGGGATCCTTACAGAAGGAGAGATCATTGCTTGCTGCCAGAAACTCGGCCCCTTAGGTATTGATTTCATGAAAACCTCTACAGGCTATGCAGAAAAAGGCGCCAGTGTAGAAGCGGTAGAACTGATGCGCAAACATCTGCCGGCAGGTGTAAGGATAAAGGCTTCCGGCGGCATTCGCGATTATGCCTTTGCCAGCGCCCTGGTTGCTGCCGGGGCCGAAAGGTTAGGCTGCAGCGCCAGCGTGGCCATTGTTAAGGGAGAACCCGGGCACAACACAACAGGCTATTAATTCTGGCGAGGAATTTGCTAAAGCTAAAGTATGAAACAGATCTTATCCCTTGTATTATTATTGCTCGTCAAGGCTGGATTTGGACAATCCGACAGCCTGGTGGTGTATAAGGACCCAAGGATCGATCAATTGGTCCGCAAACAGGCAGAGATAAATGAATTCACCACCCGTGAAGCCAGGCGGAATGTTTCCGGATTCCGTATCCAGGTGATCAATACCACTGACCGCAATGCAGCCATTTCTGCAAAGACAAGGGTGTATAAACTTTTCCCGGAACTGAAAGCCTACCTGATGTACCAGTCACCTTATTTCAGGTTAAGGGTAGGCAATTTCAAGACCAGGAAAGAAGCGGAAGAATACCAGCGGCAATTAGCAAGGGAGTTTAAGAACAACGTTTACATTGTCAATGATGTGATAGAGGTTGATCCTACCGACTCCCTCATGCAGGAACAATAACCAGGCTGCAACAGGCATTCCAGGACTTTCCCATTCCTATCTTATATCCTGCTGCCCGATTGGAGGCAGATGCCTTATTTTTGGAGCATGAGTATTCACGGAACAATAAGGCAGTTGGCAGCACAATATGCAGAAGAGTACGTGTCAGTCAGAAGACATTTGCACGCCCATCCTGAACTGAGCTACGAGGAATATGAAACCAGTTCCTTCATCCAATCCAAATTAAGGGAATGCGGCATCCCCTTCCAGGTGATGGCCACTACCGGGGTGGTCGGCCTCATTGAAGGACGTAACCCGGGTTCCAGGGTGATCGCCTTGCGTGCCGACATGGACGCATTACCTATTGAAGAAGCCAACGATGTCCCCTACCGTTCCCTGAAAAAAGGTATCATGCACGCCTGTGGTCATGATGTCCATACTACCTGCCTGCTGGGTGCAGCCAGGATCCTCAATGAATTAAGGGACCAATGGGAAGGAACCGTTAAACTGGTCTTCCAGCCGGGAGAAGAAAGGAACCCCGGTGGTGCAAGCCTGATGATAAAAGATGGTGTACTTGAAAATCCCCGTCCGGAAGCCATTGTCGGCCTTCACGTTCATCCGCAGATGCCGGTTGGACAGGTAAGCTTCCGTTCGGGAAAGGTAATGGCCAGTGCAGATGAGATCTACATTTCTGTCAAAAGCAAGGGCGGACATGCGGCCGGCCCCCACCTGACCGTAGATACCATACTGGTAGCATCGCATATTGTGGTGGCCTTGCAGCAGGTAATCAGCCGTAACCGCGACCCATTGCAACCATCGGTGCTGTCCATTACCTCCTTCCAGGGTGGCCATACCACCAATGTGATCCCCGCCGAAGTGAAACTAATGGGAACATTCAGGGCAATGGATGAGCAATGGCGTTTCGAAGCGCATAAACATATCCGTGAGATCGTGGAAGGCGTCGGGAAAAGCATGGGGGCGAGTGTTGACCTCCATATCGACATTGGTTACCCAACCGTGTACAATAACGAACGACTGCATGAAAAGGCCAGTGCCATTGCCAGGGAATACATGGGCGAGGAGAAGGTTGGCGAAACAGAGATCAGGATGGGTGCGGAAGATTTCGGCTATTATTCCCAGCAAATTCCCGGTTGTTTTTTCCGCCTGGGTGTAATGAACAAGGAAAAGGGGATCACTTCAGGAGTACATACCCCAAATTTTGATATTGACGAAACTGCCATCCCCATCGGTATAGGCCTGATGGCCGCCATGGGCGCAGGACTCAGCTATTGAAATATTTACCGGGTTATTGCAGTTTAACGGGCGGCCTTAGCCCGATTATCTTCTCATATGGTCAGTCGTATTGCCCTTCCGGGCGGGCAGCCCCCTATCCCAACAGTCCGGGGCAGCACTTATAAACGCTATAAGGGCCACTAGTCTGGCTCATTTTCGTATTTTGCACCCCTGTTTCTAACCAAACCGACCATCCATTTGGATTCCACAATGGCAATCATGCCGTGGAACGGGGATCAAACCCCTGAACATTAAAAAAACATTATGGCGAAAGAAGCAAGACGATCGCAAGCCCTTGAATACCATGCAAAAGGCAGGCCGGGAAAAATAGAAGTCATTCCAACCAAGGAAGCGAAGACCCAAAGGGACCTGTCATTGGCCTATAGCCCCGGAGTGGCTGAACCCTGCAAGGAAATCGCAGCACATAAGGAAAATGTATATAAGTACACGGCCAAGGGCAACCTGGTGGCCGTGATCAGTAATGGAACGGCAGTGCTTGGCCTGGGCGATATTGGCCCAGAAGCGAGCAAGCCGGTAATGGAAGGAAAAGGCGTATTGTTTAAAATATTCGCTGATATTGACGTATTTGATATTGAGGTAAACGAGAAAGACCCTGTAAAGTTTGTAGAGATCGTAAAGGCACTTGAGCCCACATTCGGCGGGATCAACCTGGAAGACATAAAGGCCCCCGAATGCTTTTACATAGAACAGGAGCTCAAAAAGCAGCTGAAGATCCCTGTTATGCATGATGACCAGCATGGTACTGCTATCATCAGCGCAGCTGCCCTGATCAATGCACTGGAGCTCCAGAAAAAGAAGATCGAAAAGGTACGGTTCGTGGTTAATGGCGCCGGTGCCGCGGCTATGGCCTGCGTGAAGCTTTATGTTTCCCTGGGAGCCAGGCATGAAAACTTCATCATGTTCGACAAGGACGGGGTGCTGCATGCAGGACGTACCGATCTGGGCGAGGACAAGAAACCATTTGCCGTAAAATCACCAGACTGGACATTGGGCAAGGCAATGGAAAATGCCGATGTATTCCTGGGGCTAAGCGTAGGCAATGTAGTAACCACGGAAATGGTGCAGGGCATGGCCAAGAACCCGATCGTTTTCGCGATGGCCAACCCCGACCCGGAGATCACTTATGAAAAAGCCGTGGCTGCCCGAAAGGATATCATCATGGCTACAGGCAGAAGTGATTATCCCAACCAGGTGAACAATGTATTGGGTTTCCCCTTTATTTTCCGTGGTGCCCTTGATGTAAGGGCCACACAGATCAATGAGGAAATGAAACTGGCCGCAGTAAGGGCATTGGCAGAACTGGCCAAGAGCCCGGTCCCCGATATCGTTAACCTGGCCTATAACGAAAAGAGCATGAGCTTTGGTCCGACCTATATCATTCCAAAGCCCCTTGATCCCCGTTTGTTGTCAACCGTTGCCCCTGCAGTGGCGAAAGCCGCGATCGACAGCGGTGTTGCCCAGTCAACCATTACTAACTGGGATGCCTATTCGGTTGAACTGAACAAAAGGCTGGGACTTGACAACCAGTTAATGCGCGTAATCGGCAACAAGGCGAGGAAAGACCCCAAGCGACTGGTATTTGCAGAAGCCGATAACCTCAAGATCCTGAAAGCTGCCCAGATCGTGTTTGAAGAAGGCGTTGCCTACCCCATCCTGCTGGGAGATGAGAAGAAGATCCGGACCATTGCCGACTCCAACAGCATCGACCTCGATGGCATTCCCATCATTGACCCGAGGAGCGATGAGCAGGAAGAGAAACGCAAACTGTATGGCCAGGTATTGTTCCAGAAGCGGCAGCGCAAGGGACTGAACAAGTATGAGGCTTACAAGATCATGAAGGACAGGAACTACTTCGGGTGCATGATGGTGGAGACCGGCGATGCCGATGCCATGATCTCCGGCCTGACCCGCAACTACGATGAAACCATCCGACCAGCCATCCAGGTGATCGGCACTGAAGAAGGTGTGAAGAAGATCGCAGGGATGTACTTGTTGCTCACCAAGAAAGGCCCACTGTTCCTTGCCGATACAACAGTCAACTTCAATCCTACTGCCGAGGAACTCGCAGACATTACCCTGATGGTGGCGAAAGAGGTGAGGAACTTCAACATCACCCCAAGGATCGCCATGCTGAGCTATTCCAACTTCGGCAGCAGCGCTTCGCCGGAAGCCAAGCTGGTAGCGGAAGCCAGGAGAATTGTCAAGGAAAGGAACCCGTCCCTGGTAGTGGATGGCGAAATGCAGGCAAGTATCGCTTTCAATAAAGAGATCCTGAAAGAAAACTATCCCTTTAGTGAACTGGTAGACGAGGATGTAAACACACTGATCTTCCCCAACCTTGCAGCAGGTAACGTAGCATATAATCTCCTGAAAGAAGTAGGTGGCGCGGATGCGATCGGGCCTATCCTTTTGGGCATGAAAAAGCCCGTACATGTACTACAATTGGGCAGTTCTGTAAGGAGCATCTTCAATATGGCCCTTGTTGCGGTCATCGATGCGCAGATCAAGTGCAGTAAAACGGCAACAGCGGAGATCGTTACCAAGTCGAAGTGGTGGAAGAAATTCCAGAATGTCTCCCGGGACATTTGACCATGAACGGGAATAAACCAATTTAAACCAAGCAAGCAAAGCGCATGACTTTTTTTACAGATTTTGGTCGATACCTATTGATGCTGAGGGGAATGTTTTCCAAACCGGAAAACGGCAAAGTGTACTGGAAGGAGTTCATGCATCAATGCTCCGAACTTGGCATCGGGTCGCTGGGGATCGTGGTGATCATCTCCATTTTCATGGGGGCAGTTTCCACCCTGCAAACCGCCTACCAGCTGGTGAGTCCGATCATTCCAAAATCCACCATTGCCCAGATCGTGCGCGATACGGTATTGCTGGAATTCGCCCCCACCCTTGTTTGTATCGTACTGGCCGGAGTGGTAGGCAGTAAGATAGCCAGTGAGTTGGGGAACATGAGGGTGAGCGAACAGATCGATGCATTAGAGATCATGGGCATCAACACCAAGACCTACCTCATATTACCCAAGATCGGTGCGGCCCTCCTGGTGATTCCCATGCTGGTTGTGATCTCCGCGGCTTTGGGTATTTGGGGAGGAAGACTGGCAGGCACTGCTTCTGGGATCTTGTCGGGCACCGATTTCGACAGGGGCTTACTCCAGGCATTCCTTCCTTTCAATGTAACCTTTGCCCTCATCAAGGCTTATGTATTCTCCTTCATTATTTCCAGTATCCCGGCCTTTTACGGTTATTACGTGGAAGGAGGTGCATTGGAAATCGGCAGGGCGAGTACGAAATCGGTGGTGGTGAGTTGCGTTCTCATACTTTTTGCAGACTACATACTGGCTGCCCTTTTGTTGTAAGGACAGGACAGGCAGGGTAACCTTATCCAATAATACAGATCCATTCAAAGCATGATCGAAGTAAAAAATATCCGGAAGAGTTTTGGTGACAAGGTGGTGATCAATGACGTGAGTGCCGTTATGGAGGCAGGCAAATGCAACCTCATTATCGGTTCCAGCGGCAGCGGCAAGACGGTGTTCATGAAGTGCCTGGTCGGCCTGTTCCAGCCGGATAATGGCCATATCCTTTACCAAGGTGAAGACTTCACTTCCATGGACGATGCCAAGCGAAAGGAGATCAGGAAAGAGATCGGGATGCTTTTCCAGGGATCGGCCCTCTTTGATAGCCTGACCGTTGAACAGAATGTGCAGTTTCCGCTGGACATGTTCACCGACTGGAGCCTGGAGGAGAAAAAGAAAAGGGTCAATGAAGTGCTGGACCGGGTGAACCTGAAAGACGCCAACAAAAAGTTCCCAGCCGAGATCAGTGGCGGGATGAAAAAAAGGGTGGGTATTGCAAGGGCCATTGTCCTGAACCCAAAATACCTCTTTTGCGATGAACCCAACTCGGGTCTCGACCCCCAAACCTCCCTGGTGATCGACAAACTGATCAAGGAACTAACCACCGAATTCAATATCACCACGGTGATCAACACCCATGACATGAACAGTGTGATGGAGATCGGGGACCATATCATTTATATGTACCAGGGTAATAAGGAGTGGGAAGGCAATAACCAGGAGATCATCTTCAGTAAGAACCAGCGCCTGAATGACTTCATCTTCGCCTCGGAGTTCCTGCGTGATGCCAAGGACATGCGGATGCTCGAACACAAGGGCAAGATCGACAATAACCGGAATATGGATGAGCTCCTGAAATAATCGGATGCTAAAGCCCCCTGGATTTTTTAACCCTGAGGCTCTAAATTCATCATTCCTCAATTCCTCATTATACCTTAGCTTTGCCCAACTTTAATTGAGCCATATGAGCGTTTTAGTCAATAAAAACTCCAAGATCATTGTACAGGGCTTTACCGGTACAGAAGGAACATTCCATGCAACCCAAATGATTGAATACGGCACCCAGGTAGTAGGTGGTGTAACGCCAGGAAAAGGTGGCTCTACACATCTCGACCGTCCGGTTTTCAATACCGTTGCAGAAGCGGTAAAGGCTACCGGAGCCAATGTGTCCATCATTTTCGTTCCCCCGGCATTTGCTGCTGACGCCATCATGGAGGCAGCTGATGCAGGTATTGAACTGGTTGTTTGTATCACTGAAGGTATTCCTGTTCAGGATATGGTGAAGGCCAGGCATTTCCTGCAGGGTAAGAATACCCGCCTGGTAGGTCCAAACTGTCCTGGTGTGATCACCGCCGGTGAATGTAAAGTAGGCATCATGCCCGGCTTTGTGTTCAAGGCAGGTCGTATCGGTATCGTTTCCAAGAGCGGCACCCTGACCTACGAAGCAGCTGACCAGGTTGCCAAGGCTGGTTTGGGCATTTCAACTGCTATCGGAATTGGCGGCGACCCCATTATCGGAACCCCAACGAAAGATGCTGTTGAGCTGCTGATGAACGACCCTGAGACTGACGCGATCGTTATGATCGGTGAGATCGGAGGAAGCATGGAAGCAGATGCAGCCCGCTGGATCAAGGAGAACGGCACCAAGCCGGTGGTTGGTTTCATTGCCGGCCAGACAGCTCCTCCCGGCCGCCGCATGGGCCATGCCGGAGCCATCATTGGTGGTGCAGATGATACCGCTGCCGCTAAAATGAAGATCATGGCAGAATGTGGCATCCACGTGGTTCAAAGCCCCGCTGACATCGGCAAGAGGATAGCGGAAGTGGTGAAAAAATAAAAGATCATATTGAAAAAATCTGTAAAGCGGCTGGAAATCCAGCCGCTTTCTTATTTTCGCGCCAAGTTAAACTTATCTACTGAAAGCAATTTTTGTCCAGCTATCCTAAGCCAACTAATTCGTAACTATTTTTTTAACGGACAAAACTATTGCATGAAGAAGATCTTTACCACCCTTCTTTTATTCACCTCCACAGGCTCAGTTGTATTTAGCCAAACCAATCTATTAACCGAAAATTTTGGAAATACAGCAGTATCAACCAATGTTATTGCTTCCAATTACACGGGTTACCAAAACTATGCTTTGGGCCGGTTTGTAGGCAGCTCTAATAATGTATTTGTTAGCTCAACCACACCAGCACCTGGAAACGGAGGAAACAATATCCTAATGCAAAGGGGGAATAGTTTCACCATTAATAATATCAACCTCATTGATGCATTAAATTTTCAAGTAACTTTTAGCTTATTTGCATTTAATACTGGTAATGGAAACGCAAGTGCCGCAAGCACAAACTTCAATGTTGAGTATAGCTTAAATGGAGGTAATTTTATATTGCTTAACTCTACTGCGTCATTTGCTTATGGGGCATGGTCAACAATTACAACCCCTCCCTTAACGGGTGTCTTGACAGGGGTAAACAATCCAACACTTGCAATAAGGTTAGTTGCTGTAGGTGGAACTGGCCAAGGTAATGTTGCCAACTGGAGAATTGACAATTTTTCAGTAACAGCCTTAAACATCCTCCCCCTCACCACCCGCAACTTCACCGCCGCCCCCCGCAATGGAAAAGTGCAACTGGATTGGACAGGAGTAGCCACCCATATCAGTGCTTATTTTGAGGTGGAGCGCAGTGATAAAGTGAATGGAAATTATTCAACTATCGCCAAAATACCGGTAAGCAGTGTTGGCGAAGCAGCCTATCGATTCATGGACAACAGTCCCCTGGAAGTTGACAACTACTACCGCATCAGGATCGTGGATGAGAACCAAAAGGTGACCTATACAAGGATACTGCAGGTACGCCTTACCGGTAGCCACCTGGCTCTCAACAACCTGTTTCCCACCCTTGTACAGGGCAACCTTAACCTGGTAGTGAGCAATGGCAACAAAGGTGATGCCCAGATAGAAGTGATCGATATGGCAGGCAGGATCGTGTTAAAGCAATCCCTGTCGTTGAATACCGGCAGCCAGACCATCCAACTCAACGTAAGCAGGCTGACCCGCGGTTCCTATACCGTATTGCTCAGGAAAGGTGACCAGACCGTTCAATCAAGGTTTATCAAACAGTAAACACCTTACAACTCTTTTGAAAAGCGGCATTATGCCGCTTTTTTTGTTTACCACCCTTCTCCCCAAAACCTCACCATCCCCAAAAAAAAGTTAAGTTCTGTTGCTGCAACCATATTCCTGCAGATATGGTCATAAACTGCATCACTTAATGTATGTATTTGACAGGCAGTTGCATCTATTGTCTGTAGCCTTTTTGATAACTTGTAATAAATTATGTCCTATGACCCGACTAGGTCTGTTTTTTTGGTGTTTCCTGACAACCTTATTCTCAACCATTAGCCTTGCCCAAAAAATGCCTGTAACCGATTACAACCAATGGTGGCAAAGGATCGATACCCTGATCCTGGCCAAAGGACAGTCCAAGACTGCCCTAACGGAAGTAAACAAACTATACAGTAAAGCAAAGGCCGAAAAAGCCACTGCACAGAGCATCAAGGCCCTTGTCTACCGGATGAGCCTATCCGAAAACCTGCAAGAGTACAGCGATACGATCAACCTTCGCGACCTCCAGGCTGAGATCAATAAAAGTTCCGGGGTCCAGAAGGCCCTTCTCCAGAACCTGAAGGGCAGTGCACTGGAACAGCACTTTAACCAGAACAGGTGGAAGATCTATGGCCAGCCCCCTACCACCACCCAATACAAAAAAGAAAATATCCGGACCTGGGGTATCGAAGATTACCACCGCGAGATCAGCGCCAGCTACCTGGCCTCTATTAGCAATAGAACCCTTTTAGAAGGCACAAGCCTGGCGGTTTATGAACCGATCATTACCAAGGGCAATAGCCGGAAACTAAGGCCTACCCTTTACGACCTCCTGGCCTGGAGGGCGCTGGACTATTTCAGTAACGAGGAAAGGGGCCTTAACAAGCCGGCCGATGCCTATAAATTGGATAACCCAAAGCTCTTCCTTGATGCAGAAGGCTTTGCCAAACTCAAGTTGGAAAGCAGGGACAGCACTGCGCACCATTTCCAGGCCCTTAAGGTCTACCAACAGTTGCTGGCATCCCATATGACCGACAAGGACAAAGCGGCAATGGTAAACGCCGATATTGCCCGTTTGCAGTTTGTGCACCGTCACAGCGTGATGGAAGAAAAGGATAGCCTTTATGTAAAAGCCCTTCAGCACCTGGCAGCCAGCCACAAGGACCTGCCAGAGGCAGACCAGGCAAAATTCTTAATAGCCCAATACTGGAAGGGATTAGGGGATAGCTACCAACCCCATGGACCTGCATCTCCCCGCCAGACGAAGTCTGCCAATGCCTATAAGGAAGCAATGGCCATCTGCCAGGCAGTGTTGGTAAAAGGCATCAGGTCAGAAGGTTCAGAAAATTGCAGTCAACTCCTGCAGGAAATTTCAAGCCCCTTTATCCAGATGCAGGTGGAAAAGGTGAATGTTCCCGGCAAGCCCTTCCGCAGCCTGGTTTCCTGGAAGAATACCGGTAAAGTTTACCTGCGACTGTTCAGGATCAGTGAGAACCAGAAAGCCAAATTTGAATTCAATGGCAATGAGGAATGGTGGGAAAGCATTGCACGCTTGAAAGAAGATAGAATGTGGTCACAGGAACTACCTGCTACTTCTGACTACCACCAACACAGTGCAGAGATCAGGATCGATGCCCTTCCCGTTGGCGAGTATGCGATCCTGGCCAGCCATGACCAGGCCTTCTCTTCAAAGACCAGTAAGCTTGCCTTTATCAGGTTCCACGTTTCGAACATTGCCTATGTGAATAATGGCGACTACTATTTTGTAATGAACCGCGAAACAGGGCAGCCCCTTCAAAATGCCTCTATCCAAACCTGGTTCAATGATTACGACTACCAGACCAGGAAATATATCAAGACAAAGGACCAGCAGCTATCCAGCAATAAGGATGGTTATTTCCAGTTGAAAGCGAAGACAGGCAGGTCAGGCGTCCAATTGGAGATCAATCATGGCAATGATCACTTGTTCCTCGACGACCAGGAATATATCAGCAGGTCCATCACCAATGGTGATGCTTCAAAGGACCCCGAGGCTTATGAAAAGGCACAAGCCAGGGTATTCTTCTTCACCGACAGGAGCATTTACCGTCCGGGACAGCCCCTTTATTTTAAGGGCATCTTGGTTACAAGGGATAAGGAAAGCCGGAGGAGCAAGATCCTGCCCAACCGGAAAACAACAGTTGCACTATTGGACGCCAATGGAGACATGGTCGATTCCCTTGACCTTACGACCAATGATTTCGGTTCCATTTCAGGAACCTTTACCCTCCCTGCCGGTGGCCTGACCGGGGAATTCCAACTTATTGAAAAGAACTATACCGGCGAAGTAACCTTTAGTGTAGAAGAATATAAAAGGCCGAGGTTTGACGTTGAGATTGCCCAGCCAAAGGGCACCTATCGTGTAGACGACACGATCACTGTTAAGGGAACTGCCAGGGCCTATGCAGGGAATGCCATTGATAGGGCCATGGTGAAATACAGGGTAGTTCGGACAACCCGAATCCCCTATTTCTGGAGCATGTGGAAAGGTCTCCCCACCCGCTCTGCATCCATGGAGATCACCAATGGCCAGGCAACAACAGACAAGGATGGCAATTTTTCCATATCCTTCAAAGCCATCCCTGATCTTTCAATCGAAAAGGAAGGCAACCCCGTATTTGATTATGAAGTAAGCGCCGAGGTGACCGACCTCAATGGCGAAACCCGTACAGGCGAGACCATGGTCCATGCAGGTTACTCAGCCCTGGTCATCAGCATCCAGGAAAATCCAGGACTTGTCCCTATCCAGGAATGGAAGTCTATCTTACTGAAGGCCACCAATACCAACGGGGAACCGGTCAGCACAAAAGCGAGTATCCGTATCAGTCCCATCCAATCTCCCGACAAACTGATCAGGAAAAGGTACTGGTCAAAGCCGGACATGTATGTAATGGGCAAGGAAGAGTTTGCCGCTAATTTCCCTTACGACGAATACCAGGATGAAAGCGATATCCTGGGTTGGCCTGTTGCTTCCCCAATACAGGAACAACCAATTGTTACCAGGGATAGTGCAAGCACTGTAGTCCCCATCAACCCGGCCAATAGCAAATCTCTGCAGCCGGGCTGGTACCAGGTTATGGTCACTGCAACCGATCCTTATGGTGTAACGGTTACGGATAAACAAAACGTATTCCTTTTCAATCCCGGCCAAAAGCAATTACCAGTACAGGAATACCTGTTTTCAAACTCAACCAGCCAGCCCCTTGAACCAGGGCAGGTAGCCAACCTGCAAGCGGGAAGCAGCGCGGGGGACAGCTACCTGTTTTCAGTTAGGACAGTAGGCCAATCAGAGGAAGAGGAAAATGAAGAACAATTATCCTATTCCTTAACCAGGCTGGATAATAGTATCCACTCCTACCAGTTACCTATAACCGAAAAAGACAAGGGAGGATTCACCATCACGCATTGGATGGTCAAGCATAACCGCTTCTTCGAAAAAAGCGAATTCATTCAAGTACCCTGGCTGGAAAAGGAGCTTGAAGTAAAGACCAGTAGTTTCCGCGATAAGACCCTACCCGGCTCAGAGGAAAAATGGTCGGTGCAGGTCAGCGGGAGGAAAGGGGAAAAGAAAGCAGCAGAACTGTTGACCAGCATGTATGATGCATCACTTGACCAGTTCCAGCCCCATCAATGGGAAAGACCCGGACTATGGCCGACAAACAGGAGATACACTTACTGGAACAGCAACAGGAATTTTGGCGCGTCAGCTTCCCTGGAGCGGCAAAGCTATGAGCCATTCCCCTATAAATACAGGATCAGCTATGATCAGTTGCTATGGGGCTCCGGGGAATCAAACACTCCTATAATGAAAGGTATGGGGTACGCAGTACGAGGCAAGGCAACTGTTGCACAGATGCATATGGCGCCGGAAAATACCAAGCAGGAAAGAGTTGCCGACATGGCACCTAACCAAAAAGAGACTGCAGATGCTGTAGCAATAGAGGCCCATTCTACTCTTGATGAAGCTGCAGAGAACACTACCTCATCAGGAGCAGACCAACAGGTACAGGTAAGAAAGAATTTTGCAGAAACTGCCTTCTTCTTCCCCCAATTACAGGCAGATGCCAATGGCACTTATTCGTTCACTTTCACCATGCCGGAGGCTGTCACCCGCTGGAAATGGCAAATGCTGGCCCATACCAGGGACCTGGCCATGGGATATGCCCAACGGGAAATAGTTACCCGGAAAGACCTGATGGTCCAACCCAACCTGCCCAGGTTCCTGAGGGAGGGCGACAGGATGGAGATCGTTACCAAGGTGGTGAATGTTACCGACAAGGAAATGACCGGGCAGGTAGAACTCCAGCTCATTGATGCCACCACTAACCAACCGGTTGACGGCTGGTTCAGGAACTTCTTCCCCAACCAGTATTTTACCGTGGCCGCCAATAGCAGTGAAGCGGTGAAATTCCCCATTGAAGTACCTTACCAATTCGACAAGGCCCTGACCTGGAGGATCATTGCGAGGGCGGGCAATGTAAGCGATGGGGAAAGTGCCACACTACCGGTGCTGAGTAACCGACAATTGGTTACGGAGACCCAGCCCTTCTTCCTGACAGGTAATGAAAGCAGGACCATCGATTGGAAAAAGCTTAGGGAAAGCGGGGAAAGTGAGACCCTGAGCCACAAGAACCTGACCGTGGAGTTCAGCTCCAATCCGGCCTGGTATGCCGTTCAGGCGCTGCCTTACCTGACGGATTACCCTTACGATTGTTCAGAACAGACTTTCAACAGGCTATATGCCAACCTTCTGGCAGCACTGATCGTGGACAAAGCACCAAGGATCAGGGGCATCATGCAACAGTGGCAGGGCAAAGACACGGCAGCCCTGATGAGCAACCTTCAAAAAAACCAGGAACTCAAACAGGTGTTGCTGGAAGAAACCCCATGGGTATTGGAAGCCAGGAATGAAGCGGAGCAGAAGCGACGCATTGCCACCTTGTTCAACCTGGTTCAATTATCCAGGGACAAGAAGTCATTGGTGGACCACCTGATTCAACTGCAAACGCCCAATGGTGGCTTCAGTTGGTTCAGTGGCGGACCGGACAACCGATTCATTACGCAATACATCATCACCGGGATTGGCCACCTCAGGAAACTGGGTGCAGGTAAAGACGTTCCTGAACTAGATGAAATTGTCAGGAAAGCATTGCCTTACCTGGACGCCAGGATGCAGGAAGATTACGAAAAGGATAAGAAGGGAAAGGCAAGCGTCCATTACCCCAATTCCTATGCAGCCCAGTACCTGTACATGAGGAGCTTCTTTATGGACAAGGGCATTCCGGGCCAATACCTTACAGCGGTCAACCATTACCGTAAGGAGTTACAGCAAAACTGGGTTAAGGGCGGCAGGATGCTCCAGGCCATGGTGGCCTTGTCATTGCATCGTACCGGCGATAAGCAAACGGCACTCAACATCCTGAGGTCATTGGAAGAGAATGCCATTCGCAGTAAGGATTTGGGTATGTACTGGAAAGATAATATTGCAGGTTTTTATTGGCATGAAGCCCCGATCGAAACCCAAGCACTGTTGATCGAAGCTTTTAGCGAGATCAGCAATAAGCCTAAACTGGTGGGTGAAATGAAGGCATGGTTACTGAAGAACAAACAAACCAACCGCTGGTCATCTACCAAAGCGACTGCAGATGCCTGTTATGCATTGCTGATGCAGGGGAATGATTGGCTGGCTGCTGAACCGAAGGTTAGCATCAACCTCGGGGGAGTGACCACTGTTACGGCAACAAAAGAAGAAGCAGGAACAGGCTATTACCAGAAGATCATTCCAGGCACCGGTGTATTCCCTGAGATGGGCAAGATCACCATCAATGCACAGCAAGCTGTGGGTACTAGTAATGACCAACCCGTATGGGGAGCCATTTACTGGCAATATTTTGAAAACCTCGACAAGATCAGTCCGGCAGCCGGCCCGCTTCGTTTACGCAAGCAGGTTATGGTGGAGCGCGCCACTGACCGCGGCCCGGTATTGGAGCCAGTGACGGAAGGCATGCAATTGAACGTGGGCGACAAGGTTTCCATCAGGCTGGAGATCACCACAGACCGGGACATGGAATTTGTGCACCTGAAGGACATGAGGGCTTCAGCACTGGAACCCACCAATGTCTTAAGTGGCTATAAATGGCAGGGAAGGCTGGGCTATTATGAGAGCACGCGTGATGCCAGCACCAACTTCTTCATTGACTACCTGCCAAAGGGTACACATGTATTGAATTACACTATGTTCGTCTCCCATGCCGGGGTATTCAGCAATGGCATCAGCACCATCCAGTGCATGTATGCCCCTGAGTTCACCAGCCATAGTGAAGGGGTGAAAATCAGCGTGGAATAGGTCATTAGGCCCCATCACTAGCAGCTAATCCAAAAGGGTCTTCTTCATCGCGAAGGAGACCCTTTTCTTATCGACATAACCATCAACCAGGTACTCTTGCAAGTACTAGAGCTCCCCACATCTCCACATCTTCTCATCTCCACATCTCCACATCCTATCTTTGCAACATGCAAAAGGATTTTCTGATCGTTGGCCAGGGCCTATGCGGCACATGGATCAGCTGGTGGCTGATGCAGGAAGGCAAGAGTGTAATGGTGATCGATGAAGGTAAACCGGTCAGTTCCTCCCGCATCGCTTCCGGCGTGATCAATCCCGTTACAGGAAGGGTACTGGCCAAGACCTGGATGGCTGAAACCTTATTACCATTTGCCCTGGAAGCCTATTCCTCCATCGGCAGGGCATTGGGCATCCACTGCATCCAGACCGTAGATATCCTGCATGCCTTTCCTACAGAACAAATGCAACAGGCTTTCCAAAACCGAAGCCAGGAGGTCACTGAATACCTGAGCATCCCCGGCGACACCCAGCGTTGGGAGCAACTAATGACCGCCCCTTTCGGATTTGGGGTGATCAACCCGGCATTGCTCATTGACCTCAACCTTTTACTGAATCAATGGCAACATCACCTGGTCCGGCAGCACAGCATCAGGCTGGAACCATTCAATGAAGATGAACTGGAAATCTATCCGGACCATGTACAATACAGGGATATTGAGGCCGGCACGATCATCTATTGTGGAGGCGTGGAAACAATGGGTTCCGCTTATTTCAACCGGCTCCCTTTCTCGCCCAACAAGGGTGAGGCATTATTACTGGAAGTGAGGGGGCTGCCCCAGACCCATATTTATAAAAAGGGGTTATCGCTTGTCCCTTTTCCACATTTTGGCTACCAGAGCAATGCTGGTTTTTTCTGGGCTGGCTCAACCTATGAGAACCGTTTCACTCATGATGAACCTACAGCAGGTTTCCGGGAGAGGACGACCAGGCAATTATCGGAATGGCTGAAACTCCCCTTTACGGTAGTGGACCATTGGTCTGCGATCCGCCCGGCAACTGTAGAAAGGAGGCCATTCGTCGGGGTTCACCCTTTACATCCCCGTGTGGCCATATTAAATGGTACGGGCACCAAGGGCTGTTCCCTTGCCCCCTACTTTGCCAGGGAACTGGCCCAATACCTGATCCACGGTCAACCTATCACGAAAGAGGCTGATATTCAGCGCTTCAGCAGGATACTATCGGCCTAGGAATTAGTTTGCCAATTGTTTCCCCCATTGGTTATTTTTGCAACGCTAAGGCTCTCCCTCGGGAAGCATATGGTCTAAAATTTCTTTTATGCTGTAGATGACAAACACCCGAATGTATTCTATTCCGGAGCGGTTCCGGAAAGTGGAGAATCTCCACATCGTATTTTGGCTGATCAAGGACATGTGTTGGGCAATGCTCTGGAAACCGCTGGGAATAGCTATGATCTTCCCCACCCTTACCGTCGCCATCCTGATCACCTGGCAAACCCGCAAGTTGAAATCCGAACTCTTCCACAACCTTGCCGTCTTATTCTGGATCATTGCGAACTGTTACTGGATGACAGTGGAGTTCATGGAAAGGGATGAAGTTCTACGGTACTATGCAGCCATACCATTTTCCATAGGAATATTATTTATTGTTTCCTACTATGCTTATGTCCTGCCCAGGGAAAAGCGCCAGCAAAAAATGGTGCACGTGGACGTTGAAGTTCCGGAAACCACTATGGAAGTTGCACAAGCACAATAAACATCTTGCATAAAAAAAGCTGCCTTAATGGGCAGCTTTTTTATTCGAGTATTTTTCAGTTCATGCGACCAGGCTTTTAGTGATGACAAGATAGGGGTCCTGCCTGAGCAAGCGCACCATTGCTGCATACAGATCCGGCAACTCCCGCTGGAAACGAATAGGGTTCTCAAAGAAAACCTCCACCGCCACGGCCCAGAATTCATGGTAATTCGTGGCAGCATAATCCCCCAGCAAAGTCTTCACGCCTCTTTGCATATCCTGGAATACGGGACGGGCAACGGCTGAGAAGTTCCTGAATTCCTTCTTGAAATGTTTATCCTCATCGGTCCTGGTTACAAAATTCACATAGGCCAAAGCATGGGCCATTTCATGCAAGCCGACATTACTGCTGTCATGGGGAGTCCTCAACCCCTGCAGGAAATTATCCCAGGACAAATAGATCCCGCTATGGTCAACATGTCCCATAAAAGGCAATGAATAATACCCATAGTGATAGTCATGCTCCAGCACATAGATATCACGGAAATAGTTAAGCGAAAAATTCTCAAGCCCCAGTGTCAACTGCGCGGCGGTGGCCGATATCAGTATTGGCATTTCATCGGACTTCGAGACCCCGACATAATGGAATTTCTTGGCCCGGTAGAAAAGGTAGGCCCTGAACAACCATTTCTGTTGGGTCTCCAGGTCAACACGATTGAAATACCTGATGTTCTGGGAAATGATACTCCGGAAATAAGTCTCATGCTGTTCAAAACCTTTTCGGCGCCGGAACAGGAGATACCGGTGAAAGCGGTGATGCAAGGCATCGAATACATAGATGGTACAGAATACCAGCAAACAAATGAACACGATTTCCATAAGGAACTTCTTTGATGTTAAGAAAATCGACTTGTTTAAGCTGGTTCAACACAGTAATGGATAACACTTCGGATCTTTCAGAGGAGGAAATAATAGTACGGGTTAGGGTTATCCGGCTGATTTCTATACTAATTTAGTAACAACATTCCACAGAAAAAAGAGTTTTACCCGATTTTGGGAAAGGAATAAGCAAACATCGTAAAAATACGAAGGAACCTTTCTATCCTGGAATAACAGAATGCTGCGGTAAGGCCGTTCCTTGCCATTCCCGCAGCATCCATCATCCAATTCCTCTTGCCGGTCAGTCAGCTATCCCTGCAGGTTTCAACTCTTTTAACATTTGTTCGACCTGTTGCCTCGAATACTTGCGGTCATTCCGAATAGCGCCAAAGACCAAGCTCCTTTGCTTGTAAGGTCTACCCTCATATTCAAATGGCGCAAACCAAAACTGGACCTTGGCCAACTTCATCCCATTCCATTTTTCCATGGTAGGAGATATGGTAAAGGGGAAATCCTCAAGATTCCTGGAGAACCAATATTTTATCGTATCGGGATAATCAGGGCCTGGTTTATTAACAAGTATATATTGTTTGAACAAGGTACCCTTATCCTTATTATATATGCTATCCTTTAGCAAATAACGTGTTGGCAAGAACAAAGAATCCTGTGCAACACCTTGTGAAAGCAACATAGAATCCACATCTAGCGGTTGCTGGAAAACCTTATAGCCCGAGTCTGTATAATAACCCTTTCGCTGCCCCAATTGGGCGTATACGAACCGAAACTTAGGTATAAGCCTTACCGAATCCCAGGTCTCCTCCCCATTTTTGAAGTAATCAACCAGTATATGCTGATTTGTATAAGGAAATCTATAAATCATATCCCTATCCATGTTAATAATATCTATTGAATCAATAAAATACTGGATATCATCTTCCTCTTTGGGGACAAGGGGAATCTCCATGTAATAGGTAATGACTTTTACTGGTTTTACCTCTATGCAAGAGAAAAAGGCAATCAACGTGAAGACCGGTAACAGGAATGAATTAATCATTGACATGAAAATTTTTAACGGCTGAGAAATTTCTTGACCCACTATACTTTAACTCTTTACAAGAAAATGTTGTGGTGTAAGTACAGTTTAACTCCATAATGGCATTATACAACCCTACATGCGAAACCGCTGTATTTAAAGTCACATCAGCTGTTCCTATTGGAATGAACCCTTCTTTACTAATAGTCTGGTGTACCAGCGACTCAAACCTCCAAACCCCATTTACCCGCCTATGGGTAGCTATTTCATGGCTATAAAAGGCGAACATGCCCAGGCTCTGCTTATAGATCATCCATTTGTAACTCTTCTTCCGGATATCGGTCTGATTTAAGATAAAAGCACTCTTTACGGCACCACTCTGGGCTGTACCACCCAATTTACTTTCAACATCTGAACAATCCTCCGGAACAGATGTACCCGTTCCGCCGCCTCCACCGCCACTTCCGCAGTCCAGCATATAATCCCCGCAGGTACCTGATGTTTCGCAGGTATAGGACAATAATTGTGTTGCTACGAGGTCACCACCTGAATACACCAGCAGGAAATAATAGGTACAATCGGATGACCAGGCCGAGCCGGAGCCTGCCTGCATGGGTCCCTGCTTCCTTTCCTGGGGCACCGCATAGGTTTCGATGTCACCATTCCGGAAGGAATAGCGGCCCAGCAAGGCCCCACCCAGACTATAACTGGTGAGCGTTCCATCCACTTCCAAGCGCCCTTTCACCAGGTACTGCTTCAGGGACTCCCCCTCCAGTTTCCCACCTCCTGGCAAAGGATCGAATTCAATGATATTACCGGTGGTGAATTTCCCCGCTTTGCTTCTCAATACTACCATCCTTTGCTTATCCGGGGAGAACCTCGAAAGGCCAAACTGGAGTTTTACCGCTGTGTTCATGGGGAACACCCATATCCTTTCCCCTTCAGCTACTTCAATTGTTTGCAACCCTGGTTTATCCAGGCTATTGATCGCCTCAGTGATCACCATGCGGGCCGAATCACCCGCCTTTAATCCCAACTGCTGGAGAAAGGTCCGCCCTTCTTCTCGTCCATCCCTTTGATCTGTTACCGGTCCCCGCGCATCCGGTTCCTGGTTCTTCTGACAGGCCACCATAAAAAGTGAACCAACAAAGATTAATAACCCTACACCTCTACAAAAAGCACTCTGCCTCATAAATCTTTGGTTTAAAAAATGAATAAATATTAAATGAAAGAACTAACTGATGGATGGGGACGAATTGGGGAAATAGCAACAGCGGATAAACGGAAACTTATGCCTACGAAATAAGCAAGTAGTGGGGATTGAAACAACCCGTGTTTTAACGGTATTTCATATCCTGCCCCTAAAGGCAAGTCAATTAAAAGTCAATGGGAATAGGTATTCAGGATTTGCCACCCAGTCCATATACCTCAATGGGATCCTGGTTCAGCAGTATACAGAGTTGCTGGTAGAGTTCAGGCTCTGCAGCCCTGAACTGTAGTGGCTTCCCAAAAAACACCTCTGCAGCAACAGCCCAGAACTCGTGGAAATCTGTGGTCGCGTAATCCCCGAATATGGAAGACTGGCCGTGCCTGAGTTTTTGGTAAACCGGGGCAGCCGCGCGGGAAAAAGCCTTGAACTTATCCCTGAAAACTTTATTTACCCCTGCCCCTTCCTTATGGTTCATATAGGCCAGGGCATGTGCCATCTCATGGATGCCTACATTACCCACTTCGCTATGGTCTGCGTAAGCTTTGTAGATATGCTCCCAACTCAGGTAAATACCCGTTTGGTTAACATGGCCTTCCAAGGCCTGGGGCCTCCCGTGCATCCGATATGCGGTTCGAACAACATAGATCTTCTCAAATTGATCCAGCCTGAATTCCTCCAGTCCGAAGGTCAATTGGATAGCGGCAGCGCTGATCAGCAAAGGCATCAGGGGAATAGGTTCCAGGTCAACGTATTCAAATTCCTTGTTGTGCATGAAGTGCAGTACCCTCCTTAGGAACCTGGTCTTATTGATCTCACTCAGCGACCTGTAATAGGCGTGGTGTTCATTCAGCCATTGGTGATAATGCTCCCATTCCGGGTTTTCCATTGCATAATCCGCCTGGTCTCCCTGCTGGTGCGCCTCAGCTTTCAGGACCATGGCACGCCCATAACGCAAGCGCTCATAGCCCCAGAGGGCTAAAACCAGGACAAAGCAGGTTCCGAATACGGCCAGGATCAGGGTCATACCTTAAATCTAATCATTTCAGCCGATTTCCCCCTTTTGCCAGACAAAGCCTAAGCTTTACCTTTGCACCTCATTGAAAAAGACCGAAAAACAACAGCATTATGTATAGATCGCATACCTGTGGTGAATTGCGCATCAGCCACGTGAACCAGGAAGTGACCCTTGCCGGTTGGGTTCAAACGGTAAGAAAATTCGGAAGCATCACTTTTGTGGACCTGCGCGACCGGTATGGCATTACCCAACTCCTTTTCGGGGAAGGACTCAACGCCCAGCTCGATAGCCAGCCATTGGGCAGGGAGTTTGTACTGCAAGTGAAAGGCAAGGTCGTGGAAAGGAGTAATAAGAACCCCAATATCCCTACGGGCGACATAGAACTTGAAGTAATCAGCTTTAGCATTCTCAATAAGGCTGCCACCCCACCCTTTACTATCCAGGATGATACGGACGGCGGTGATGACCTGAGGATGAAATTCCGTTACCTTGACCTTCGCCGTAATGCGGTGAAGCGCAACCTGGAGTTGCGTTACGCAGTGAACAGGTCCGCAAGGAACTACCTCCATGAAAATCATTTCATGGATATTGAAACACCCTTCCTGATCAAGTCGACCCCGGAAGGTGCCCGCGACTTCGTGGTTCCTTCACGCATGAACCCCGGACAATTCTACGCCCTTCCCCAGAGCCCGCAGACCTTCAAGCAATTGCTGATGGTAAGTGGTTATGACCGTTACTACCAGGTAGTAAAGTGTTTCAGGGATGAAGACCTGCGCGCAGACCGCCAGCCGGAATTTACCCAGATCGACTGCGAAATGAGCTTTGTGGAACAGGAGGATATCCTGAACATGTTCGAAGGCCTGATCAAGCGCATTTTCAAGGATGTGAAGAACATCGATTATACCGATAAGGTGGAGCGCATGACCTGGAACGATGCCATGCTGCGTTTCGGTAACGACAAGCCCGATATCCGCTTTGGCATGGAGTTGACCAACTTCAAGACCGCATTCGAAGGCCAATCCGGCCATCCTGAAGCCTTGAAGATCTTTGAAGAAAGTGGCTTCAAGGTGTTCAATGAAGCAGAGACCGTCCTGGCCATTGCAGTGCCCGGATGCAGCGAATATACCCGGAAGCAACTGGATGAACTGACAGAGTGGGTGAAGCGTCCCCAGATCGGCATGAACGGCCTGGTGTACATCAAGTGCAATACAGATGGCAGCTACAAGAGCAGTGTTGACAAGTTCTTCCCTGAGGACAAACTGAAGGCCTTAGCGGATATCTGTGGAGCCCAAACCGGCGACCTGATCCTAATCCTGGCAGGAAGGGAGGAACGTACCAGGAAAGCCACCAGCGAACTGCGTTTGGAAATGGGCGAAAAACTTGGCCTGAGGAAGAAGGATGAGTTCAAACTGCTTTGGGTATTGGACTTCCCACTCTTCGAATATGCAGAGGAAGAGAACCGTTGGGTTGCCCGCCACCATCCCTTCACTTCTCCCAAACCTGCACATATCGATATCATGATCAATAACAACCCGGTGATCGACAATCCGGCCGAATACCTCAAGCATCCCTATGCGAACATCAAGGCCAATGCCTACGACATGGTATTGAACGGGAATGAGATCGGCGGCGGCTCGATCAGGATCTTCCAGCGTGAATTGCAGGAAAAGATGTTTGATGCCCTGGGCATGAGCAAGGAAGAAGCCAACCATAAATTCGGGTTCCTGCTGGGAGCCTTCGAATATGGTGCCCCGCCACATGGAGGCATAGCTTTTGGCTTCGACCGCCTTTGTGCCATTCTGGGTGGCAGCGAAAGCATCCGTGATTTCATCGCTTTCCCCAAGAACAATAGCGGCCGCGATGTAATGCTGGATGCCCCCTCAGCCATTGACGCAAAACAGTTCGATGAACTGCAGATCAAACTAGACCTCAAATAAGGATCTTTGAATACAATCTTCATTGACCTACCGGGCCTTTACCCGGTAGGTTTTTCATTTTATGAAGGCCGTCCTTCGTACATTTGGCAGTGAAGGTTAATTCTTCCCTAAGCACCTTTTGACCATTATGAACAATCTTACTATCTACCGTATTCTGACCTATATTATTTTCCTGATCGGCGCATTCATGGCCATGTTATTGCTCACCTTCCTGATGGCAGCACTGGCCAACCCGGTTTTGCTCCTTCCTACTTTCATGGTGGCCTGCGTGGTGATCTATAGCTATTGCAGCTGGCGCTTCCTCACCCGCGGTATTGATGCACATATGTATTGCAAAACCTCACTGCGTGACCTGACAAGGGTCAACGGCTATGGGGCCCTCGCCTTTGCCTCCCTTACTGCTATCCAATGCATATCGCTGATCATGAATCCCGCACTGCTGAATGATATCCTTGAACAGGCCATGTCCATGCAGAAATCCAGCGTAGAAGGCATGGAAGAAATGATGACCAAATTCATGGGATTCCTGTTGAAGTTCATGCTGGTTTATAGTGTGCTGTTGCTTGTCCATATCTTCAGCACCTTCAGGTTATTGAAAATCCATGCAGACGCATTTGACCTGCCAGGAACTACCAATAACCCCTGAGTTTTGTTTTCGGTATAGAAAAAAATACTATATTACAACTAACGGATTGCTTGTCTGACAATAGGCAGCAGTCCTTTTTTTATACCTATACCATATGCAGGATAACCCGATATTTTCCAATTACCAGCCCACCCAGCAATGCTGGGATGAAATGTATACAACAAATGGCATCAGGCCACAGTACCAGCATTTATTTAATGCCCTGCAACAAATGACAGCCGGGGCATTATCTGAAAAGGACGAAATGGCCAGTCAACTGTTCCTGAATCAGGGCATCACCTTTACCGTATACAGCGAGAATGAAGGAATAGAAAGGATTTTCCCATTTGACATCATACCCAGGATTATTACCGCGTCTGAATGGACAAATATAGAATCGGGTATAAAGCAAAGACTAAAAGCACTCAACCTGTTTCTTAAGGACATTTATTCTGATCAGCTTATCCTGAAGGACAATATTGTACCTGCTGAATTGATTGCCTCCTGCCCACAATACACCAGGGAGGTATTTGGCATCAGGGTTCCTTATGATATCTATGTCCACATTTCCGGCATTGACCTGATACGCGGAGAAGATGGCCACTTTTATGTACTGGAAGATAACCTGAGGACCCCATCAGGCGTTTCCTACATGTTGGAGAACCGGGAAGTCACCAAGCGGCTCTTCCCTGACCTGCTATCCTCCAATGGTGTCAGGATGGTCAACAATTACCCCATTGAATTATACAACATATTGGTGTCCCTCGCTCCCAGGCAGTTGGCCCATCCAACAGTGGTGCTGTTGACACCCGGCGTATATAATTCGGCCTATTATGAACATAGTTTCCTGGCACGACAAATGGGCATACCACTGGTGGAAGGCAGGGACCTCCTTGTGAACAACCATAAGGTCTATATGAAAACCACCATGGGATTAAAGCAGGTAGACGTCATCTACAGGAGGATAGATGATGAATATATGGACCCGCTTGTTTTCAGGCCGGATAGTGCACTGGGTATACCGGGTATTTTGAGCGCCTACAGGAAGGGAACCGTTGCCATTGTAAATGCATTTGGAAATGGTGTTGCCGATGACAAGGCCATATATGCCTATGTCCCGGCTATGATCAGGTATTACCTGAATGAGGAACCTATCCTTAAAAATGTGCCGACCTATCAAATGGCGGAACAGGAAGCCCGTGAATACACTTTCCAGAATATGGAAAAAATGGTAATCAAGCGCACCAACCAATCAGGGGGATATGGAATGCTGATCGGGAATAAGGCAACAGAACAGGAAATGAAAGACATGCGGGAGGCTGTAGAAAAGGATCCCAGGAACTTCATTGCGCAACCGATCATCAACCTCTCCTCGGTACCCTGTTTCTTCCAAAACCGATTTGAACCCAGGCATGTGGACCTTCGCCCCTTCGCACTATACGGCCCGAACGGCATAAAGATAGTTCCCGGTGGCCTGACCAGGGTTGCCTTAAAAAAAGGCTCCCTTGTAGTGAATTCATCCCAGGGAGGCGGAAGCAAGGATACCTGGGTATTGAATCACGGTTAATCATTCTTACCATCAATCAAAACTATGCTAAGCAGAATTGCAGATGCCCTTTTTTGGCAAAGCAGATATCTTGAAAGAACAGATGCATTATTGAGGATCATGTATACCAATTATGCATTTTCCCTGGACAAAGGAGAGTTCAGCCATCGGCAGTGGCAACATATAGCCCAGATGTTCAGTGCTGCAAACGAACAAATGATCGCTTCCCTTGAGCAGGAACCGGCAGCCCTGGTTCAGCACCTGGTCTATGATGTGATCAACACAAATGCTATAAGGGTAATGGTGACTAGGGCAAGGGAAAATGCCCGTGGCGCTCAAGACCATATCACCAAGGAGGTTTGGGAGCAAATCAACCATATCTATCATCTCATCAACAACCCGCTCCTCCAGCAAAGGATGGCAAGAAATGAAACACTCCAGGCATTGCAACAGCTAACCACACAACTAACCTTATACAATGGGGTAACTGACAGTACCATGCCCAGAAATGCAGGCTGGAATTTCATGACACTGGGTAAATTCATTGAACGTGCCATTATCACCATTGATCTTTCAGACCGGCATTTCGGGGAACAAGGCTATGAACTTCAGGAATCAACGGATATCCTTTACTGGAGAAGCCTCCTGTTCTCCCTTTCCGGGTATGAACTCCATCTTAAAACCTATCGCAGCACCAGCTACAATGCCAATATAGCCGACCAAATCATATTCAATAAACAATTCACCCGGTCAGTGATTTACTGCCTTGACAGGATCGGATTTTACTTATTGAAAGTGATTTCTACCAATGAAACTGAAGAAGCCAATAAACTAAAAAGATCATTTGGAAAGTTGCACAGCGCGGTTGAGTATGCAGACCTGGACACAATCCGTTCAATCGGGCTAGACCGGTACTTAAAGCAATTAAAGGATGACCTCCTGCAATTCAACAACCAACTTAGCCAGCTTTTCTTTTCATACTCCTAACTTTCAGCTATGCCAACCTTCAAGATCCACCATATAACCAGCTATGAATATAGCCGACCTGTCATTGAAAGCGTGAATGAGATCAGGATATTCCCATTCAATTGCGAAGACCAGGAGGTATTGTCACATGAACTAACCATTACAGGAGATCCCGAAGTCCATCTTTTTTCTGATTACTGGGGAAATAAGACAGGCATTTTTAACATCTTGGCACCACATTCAGGACTTTCCATTGAAAGCCGCCTGATTGTGAGAACGCTTCAAGGCAACGACAAGCACCTAAATTTCAATACCGGATTTGAAACCCTGGAGCTGGAAGTGAACAACAACCTTCAACTGCTGGAGTTAACCAAAGCTGACCAGATAACCAACCAACAGGCAATCACGGAAATCCTGCAACAGATCTACCAACCATGGAAAAGTGTTGCAGCTACGGTGCAGGATTGTTCAAGATTCATTTACCACCATTTCAATTATATAAAAGGAATCACTGATGTAGAAACCACGGTTGACGAAATCATTGCCCACCGCTCTGGCGTTTGCCAGGACTTTGCCCATGTAATGTTACAAGTTCTGCGCAGCCTTAAGATCCCGAGCAGGTATGTCAGCGGGTATATATGTCCAAACAAGAACGGCTTGAGGGGGGAAGGAGCCACACATGCATGGGTAGAAACATGGATACCGGGATTTGGATGGGCGGGAATAGACCCCACCAATAATATCTGGGCAACCAACAATCATGTAAAATTAGCTGTAGGAAGGAATTTTACAGATTGCTCCCCGGTTAAAGGGACCTTCAAAGGCTCATCTGAGCAATCCCTATATGTTTATGTTGCTGTTGGTTACGAAGATGGGCACAAGTTTGAAGAAAAAAACCAGGTATTCCATCCAATCAACACCAGCTACTCCCAGGCAACAATTTCCCCTGATGAAATCTCCCACCAGCAATAACTTAAAACACTAGTGCAGCATTCATTAGCTTTGTCCTGATAAAGATCCAGGAAATGGCATCACCACTTGCAGAAAGATTAAGGCCAAGAACCCTCGACGAGCTTACCGGTCAGGACCACCTTACCGGTAAGGGAAGTATTTTGCGCAATGCCATTGAGAAAGGAATGGTACCCTCCATGATCCTTTGGGGTCCTCCCGGGGTAGGTAAGACTACCATCGCGAATATCATTGCCCATACCCTGAATGTTCCCTTTTACACCCTGAGCGCCATTTCATCTGGAGTAAAAGAAGTGAGGGAGGTGATAGAAACTGCCAGGAACCAGGATAAGGCCATTCTCTTCATTGATGAGATCCATCGGTTCAATAAGGCCCAGCAGGATGCCTTACTGGGAGCAGTTGAAAAAGGCACCATCACCCTTATCGGCGCTACTACTGAGAACCCCTCCTTTGAGGTTAACAGCGCCCTCCTGAGCAGGTGCCAGGTTTATGTACTGAAAGCCCTTGATGAATCCAGTCTTGTGGGACTACTAAGGCAGGCAATGGAGCAAGACAGCTGGCTGCATGAAAAAAATATTGAGCTGAAGGAATACGGTGCCCTGATCAGGATCTCGGGTGGGGATGCCCGTAAGTTGCTGAACTTGTTTGAACTGGTCGTACAGGCTGTACCTGCCAACCAACCAGTTGTCATAACCGATGATTGGGTAATGAAGGTTGCCCAGCAAAAGATAGCCCTCTATGACAAGCAGGGTGAACAGCATTATGATATCATCTCCGCCTTTATCAAATCGATCAGGGGCAGTGACCCCAATGCCGCTGTTTATTGGCTGGCAAGGATGATCGAAGGCGGGGAAGACATTAAGTTTATTGCGAGGCGGCTGGTGATCCTTGCAAGCGAAGATATTGGCAATGCCAATCCCAATGCATTACTATTGGCAAATGCCAGCTTTGATGCAGTAAGCAAGATCGGCAATCCCGAAGCCAGGATCATCCTCTCCCAATGCACCATTTACCTCGCTACCAGTCCAAAGAGCAACGCATCTTACCTTGCCATTGACAAAGCGCTTGCCATGGTAAGGTCAACAGGCGACCTGCCCGTTCCCTTGCATATCAGGAATGCCCCTACCAAACTGATGAAAGAAATGGGGTATAGCCAGGGCTATAAATATTCCCATGATTATGCCAACAATTTCGCGGAACAGGAATTCCTTCCTGATTCCCTTAGCGGCCATGTGTTCTACGATCCAGGCAAAAATGCAAGGGAAGAGGAAATGCGGAAATTCCTGAGGGAAAGATGGCAACAGAAATACCGGTATTGAAACAAAATAGCCTTAGCTATACAAACAAATTATTCCAAGCCCGCAATCAAAAGACCTGACAATCGAAGCAACCATGAAGACCAACTGGCAACTTAAGCAATTCGGGGAGTTGACCCCGGAAGAGTTATACCAAATTTTAAGACTGAGGAGCGAAGTATTTGTGGTGGAGCAAAATTGCGTCTTCCTCGACATGGACAACAAGGACCAGTCCAGCTGGCATCTCATGGGCTGGCAGGATGGATTACTGGCCGCTTATACCAGGCTGCTTCCCCCAGGGCTTTCTTACGAAGAGATGTCCATTGGAAGGGTGGTCAGCTCACCTGCAGTGCGGGGAACAGGAATAGGCAGGGAACTCATGCTGGAATCCATTAGCGCCTGCAGGAAATTATTTGGGAACGGTCCCATCAGGATAGGCGCACAACTCTACCTGAAAAAGTTTTACGCTTCCCTTGGTTTTATCGCAGAAGGGGATATTTACCTGGAAGATGGCATCGAACACGTAGAGATGCGAATGCCAGGCACGTAGTTTCATCAGGTAGTTTTACGAACGGCAAAAAAACTTTTCCCATTCCATACGACACCCATATTTCATGTCGTTAATATGGATAGAATGCTCACCATGGCATTTCCACAATCCAGGTAACCGTTCGAAAACTAAATCTGATATTCATGAAACACCATTTACCTATCCTTTTGCGTAAATGTGCCTTATCCTTCCTTGCCTTGGCATTCACACAGGTCTCATTCAGCCAGATCAGGTTATTCAATAACACGGAAGCCGGTATTACCTTCGGCCCATCCAATTTTCTGGGCGACCTTGGAGGCAATAAAGGAAGAGGCACCACATTCCTTAAAGACAATAATATTCCGCTTACCACATTCATGTTGGGCGGTCACATTACCACCAATCCAACCCAATGGCTGGGTATAAGGCTTGCCATGAACATCGGCAAACTGCAGGGAGAAGATGAGATCATCAAGGGGCAGGGTGGATTGGAAGAAGCCAGGAAATTCAGGAACTCTGATTTCAGGAGCAGGCTTTTTGAAGCATTCGTTGCAGCTGAAGTTTATCCCACAGTATTCATGGAATATGACAGGGAAGACACTTACAAAAAGTGGCGCCCCTATGGTTTGATCGGTGTGGGCGTATTCAATTTCAATCCACAGGGAACCGATCCGTTAACAGGCGAATGGGTTAACCTGAAAGACCTGAGTACAGAGGGACAAGGCTTCGAGGAGTACCCTGACCGCAAGCCCTATAAACTAACGCAGATCAATATCCCAATGGGCCTGGGTGTTAAATACTTCATGAGTGATAACTTTTCTATTGCCTTGGAAGTGATCCACAGGAAGACCTTTACAGATTACATTGATGATGTCAGTACAACTTACATAGACCCTAACCTATTCGACAAATATTTTGGAATGGGTTCACAAAAAGCCCAATTGGCCAGGAGGATGGCCAACAAAACCGACCAGAGCAGTAGTGCAAGTGCAGGTTTTGGTCCTGGTGACAAAAGGGGAACCTCGACCAATATGGACGCCTATTATTCCTTCGGTTTTAAGTTGAGTTTCAGGCTTGGAAGAGGCAACGATTGGTATAACTCAACAAGGTGCCCAACCTTACGTTTCTAAACCCTAAACCTATAAAAAATCCGTACCCGTTTCTTTCCTCCTAACCAATCCTAAGGAAATGAAAACCCGAACCCTAAACAAGGCTTATTGCCTTCTCCTGATCGCAGGACTGACATTGACCAATGTCTCACCCGTCCTTGCTAATCTGGATAATGGAAGCAAGCCCGCGAAAACCAACAAAGACAGTATCACCATTAAGAAAAATTCATGCAGTAGTAAATACAAGGTCAATATCTATCCAAATGCTTCCCATAAAGTGATCTTCTTTAGCGCCAGTGGTGCAGAAGGAAGGGTCTACCAACTATTGCTCTTTAATTGTGATGGGCGCCTGATCAAACAAAGCCAGGTAAGGAACAGGGAAACCACTGTCCTGTCCCAACTGGAAAAAGGATCCTACCAGTTCTCCGTAATGAGCAATGATGAGAAGATTGAAGATGGATTAATTACTGTGCATTAATGAATGAAGACATAACCAATAAGCGGCAGGGAGATTAATAGAATCTATATATCCGGTTTGTCAAAACCTGATCCGTTCCCTATCATCAGTTACCCTTTAAAAAAGGTTTTATTGATTGAACTGCCACTGCTTATTGGAAAAAGACTGACTATCCAGTATCCTCAACCGCCGGCGATGAGCAATTGCCGGCGGTTTGTTTTTTAGCCTTATCCTACCTGAGTTCCTCTTTCAGGAAACGGGCAGTATGGCTCTCCTTCACTTTTACCATCGCTTCAGGGGTTCCCTCAAACAATATCCTTCCGCCACCATCGCCCCCTTCAGGCCCCAGGTCAATGACATGGTCGGCAACCTTGATCACATCCAGGTTGTGCTCAATGACCAAAACCGTATTCCCCCTTTCCACCAATTTGTTCAAAACATCCAGCAGGTTCTGGATATCCTGGAAATGAAGCCCGGTAGTAGGTTCATCAAGGATGTAGAAGGTCTTCCCGGTATCCCTTTTCGACAACTCGGTCGCCAACTTCACGCGTTGCGCTTCACCACCGCTGAGGGTAACCGCTGATTGTCCGAGTGTGATATAACCTAATCCCACTTCCTGCAGCACTTTGATCTTACGGTACAGATAAGGAACAGCCTGGAAAAACTCAACGGCTTCATCAACTGTCATATCGAGCACATCGCTGATCGACTTCCCCTTGTACCTTATCTCCAGGGTTTCGCGGTTGTACCGCTTGCCATTACATTTTTCACAATGCACATAAACATCGGGGAGGAAGTTCATCTCGATCACGCGCATACCACCACCCTCGCAGAGATCGCAGCGTCCGCCCTTGACATTAAAGGAAAAACGCCCGGCACTATAGCCGCGGATCTTTGCTTCGGGAACCGCTGCAAAGAGTTGGCGGATCTCTGTAAAGAATCCACAGTAGGTAGCCGGATTACTCCGGGGTGTCCTGCCAATGGGCGACTGGTCAATCTCGATCACTTTATCAATATGTTCAAGGCCTTTGACAGAAGCATAGTCCATCGGCTTCTGTTTAGAGTCGTAGCAATGCCTGCTCAGGATCGGGTAAAGCGTCTCATTGATGAGGGTGGACTTACCACTCCCACTTACCCCAGTTACCAGTATCAATTTTCCCAGGGGAAATTTCACACTAACATTCTTGAGGTTATTTCCTTTGGCACCCTTCAGTTCAAGGAATTTTCCCGTGCCCTTTCTTCGTTCTTCGGGAACAGCTATCCTTTTTTCCCCACTCAGGTATTTGGCCGTATCGGACCCAAATGCCAATACATCCTGCGGTGTTCCCTGGGCAACGATCTCACCCCCATGCTTACCCGCTCGAGGACCAATATCCACCAGGTGATCAGCTGCCATCATGATATCCTTGTCATGCTCCACCACCAGTACACTGTTGCCGATATCCCTAAGGTTTTGAAGGGCCGTGATCAACCTGTGGTTATCGCGCTGGTGAAGACCGATACTGGGCTCATCCAACACATAGGTGATGCCCTGCAACTGGGAACCGATCTGGGTAGCCAGCCTGATGCGTTGGGATTCACCACCACTCAGGGTTTTGGAAGAACGGTTCAGCGTAAGGTAGGTCAGGCCAACATCCAGCAGGAATTGAAGGCGTTCCCTTATCTCCTTCAGGATATCCTTACTGATCACATTCTGGCGATCGGACAGCCGCTTTTCGATTCCAGTGAACCAGGTCATCAACTGATCGAGGTTCAACTCGCTCAACTCAGAAATATTTCGCCCATCTATCCTGAACCACAAGCTCTCCTTTCTCAACCTCGCCCCATTACAGGTGGAACAGGTGGTCAATTCCATAAAGCCTTCCGCCCATTCGCGTATGGCCTCGGAAGTGCTGCTGCCGGCAAACCACCTTCTCAGTTGGGGGATCACTCCTTCAAATTCTTCCGCATATACCCTTGCACCGGAATCGAACTCGTCAAAATCGATGATCTCTTCGTTATTGCCTGCTTCATTTCCATAGAGAATTACATTCAACGCAGCAGTCGACAATTCCTTGACCGGCTTCTTCAAATCGATTTTATACTTTTTGGCAACCTGCTGCACTTGCCGGAACACATATGCATCCCTTTCTTCACCCAAAGGAGCAATGGCACCTTCCTTGATACTTAGCGACCAATCAGGTATCACCTGTTCCATGCTTACCTGGTACACTGTGCCAAGGCCCTTACAGGTTGGGCAGGCACCATAGGGAGAGTTAAAGGAGAAGCTATTGGGCGAAGGCTCTTCATAACTGATGCCCGTATCCTCACACATCAACTGCTTACTGTATTGTACCACCTTATCCGTATCCTGTAGATGCAGGAACATCAGGTCCTTCCCTACCTGCAGGGACTTTTGCACACTCTGGCTTAACCTGAGGCGCATGTCTTCCGAAACAGCCATCCTGTCCACCACTACTTCAATATCGTGGATCTTGTATCGGTCCACCTGCATCTTTGGTACCAGGTCCTTGATCTCACCATCCACACGTACCTTCAGGTATCCTTTCTTGCGGACATCTTCAAACAATTCGCGGTAATGGCCCTTACGTCCCCTTATCAAAGGGGCCAGGATACTTATCTTTTTCCCTTTGTATTTATGGTAGATATTCTCTACGATCTCTTCCTCACTGAACTTGGTCATCTTCTTACCGGTATTGTAGCTATAGGCTTCCCCTGCCCTTGCAAAAAGCAGCCGGAGGAAATCATATACTTCGGTAATGGTACCAACAGTTGAACGGGGGTTCTTATTTGTCGTCTTTTGTTCAATGGAAATAACAGGGGACAGCCCGGTGATCTTGTCTACATCAGGCCGTTCCATATCACCGATGAATTGCCGGGCATAGGCACTAAAACTCTCCATGTACCGACGCTGGCCTTCGTTATATATGGTATCGAAAGCAAGGGAGGATTTACCGCTGCCACTTACGCCCGTAAATACCACTAATTTATTCTTGGGAATATGGATATCAATATTCTTCAGGTTGTGTTCACGCGCACCAAAAACATTGATGCTTTCTTCGCTTAGTTCCTGATCTTTGGGTCTTCTTTTCATAATTGCCGTTCAAAGATAAAACAAGCCCGTCCGCCTTTGGTTGAAAATGATGCCGGGATAGTAGATTTTGACGGCATTATTGAATTAAATATTTTTGTAATGTCTATTGAATTCTATTACCATTAATCAATAAATCCTTAGAAATGAAAAGTATCAGCAGACCCGTATTTGGATTGGCAGCAGCGGCATTGTTACTGGCCGGATGTGAATCGATGAATAAAACACAGAAAGGAGCCGCAGTAGGAACCGCGGGCGGTGCAGCAGTCGGTCTAGCTATTGGTTCCCTTTTCGGTAAAGCCGGCCTGGGCGCCCTGATTGGTGCAGCCGTTGGGGGAACTGCCGGAACCCTGATCGGCAAGAAGATGGACCAACAGGCAAAAGAGATTGAGCAAACCATTCCCGGCGCAAAAGTGGAAAGGCATGAAGAGGGGATAGAAGTGGAATTCAACAACGCCATCCTTTTTGGCTTTGATAAATCAGCACTCTCTAAAGAAGCCAAGGACGAGTTGAACAAACTGGCCACTATTTTGGTGAAATACCCGGACACGAATATTGAAGTGCAGGGCCATACCGACTCCAAAGGAGACTCTGCCTATAACATGAAATTATCGGCAAGAAGGGCCCAGGCCGTGGTAGACCAGTTGAAGACGCAGAATGTAGCCCCGGAAAGGTTAAAGCTGGTGGCACACGGGGAAAACCTGCCCAAATACCCCAATGATACAGAAGAAAATATGGCCAAGAACCGGAGGGTAGAATTCCTGATCTATGCCAACGAAAAAATGAAGGCCGAGGCCAAGAAAGAAGCCGGGGAACAATAGCCATAGCGGTTTGGCTAACAACAGTTAGGAAAAAAAATTAGCTCATTTAATTCCCTGCTGTTATCTTTGCACCAGTTCTTTAACGCATCGCTTATCAAGAAAGGCTGAGGGAAATGGCCCGATGACGCCTTGACAACCTGTTTCTTACCATGGTAAGAAGTAAGGTGCCAAATCCATCCCCTAAAGGGGAAGATAAGTCTGATGAATAGCTTCTGAATATCAAAAATTTTCATAGAGCTCTTCTGATGATTTATCGGAAGAGCTTTTTTTATGCCCTTCCGATCCTGATCCTTGGTAAGTGGTGTCGCTGACAACCTGTTTTTCAACGAACAAAACTGTTTAACATGCAAGCGACAACACAACTCTTACACAGCATCCCAGTTGATGCACAAACCGGCGCCATTGCAGTGCCCATTTACCAGACCAGCACTTTTGTGCAGGAAGCCCCAGGCGTGAACAAGGGGTATGATTACAGCAGGACAAACAACCCCACCAGGGCAACCCTTGAACAGATCGTTGCCGAACTGGAAAATGGCGCAACCGGCGCGGCATTCTCCAGCGGGCTGGCAGCCATTGATGCAGTGATCAAGCTATTGGAAAGCGGTGATCACATCATTGCGGTTGACGATATCTATGGTGGTGCTTTCCGCTTATTTGACAAGGTGTACAAAAAGTTCGGGATCAGTGTTTCATATGTGGATACCAGTGATCTCGATGCCATTGCAGCTGCAATACAGGATTCCACCCGTCTTATTTGGCTGGAAACCCCAACCAACCCCACCCTGAAGATCAGCGACATCAAGGCTATAGCCGCACTGGCAAAGGAAAATAACATCCTGCTTTGCGTGGACAATACTTTTGCTTCCCCGGCCTTACAAAAACCGCTCGACCTGGGTGCGGACATCGTCGTGCATAGCGGAACCAAATACATTGGCGGGCATTCGGATGTGATAGCAGGACTGGTGGTCACCAAAACAAAGGAACTGGGCAGCCAGGTCAAGTTCTACCAGAATGCCTGTGGCGCAGTCCTTTCCCCTTTCGACAGCTTCCTGCTGATCAGGGGATTGGAGACCTTACACCTCCGCATCAAACAACATTGCAGGAATGCAGCGTCAATTGCCGGTTTCCTTGCGCAACACCCGCTGGTTGACAAAGTTTATTACCCCGGTTTATCCAGCCATCCGAATCATGCAACCGCAAAGGCACAGCAGGAAGACTTTGGCGGTGTGGTTTCCTTTTCATTGAAGACAGATACTATTGAAGCCGCGACGGCCTTTGTTACTGCCACCCGTTTCTTCCACCTGGCAGAAAGTCTTGGCGGAGTGAAAAGCCTGGTAAGCCATCCGGCCAGCATGACCCATAAATCCATCGATGAATGGAGAAGGAAAGCAGCCGGGGTGTCCGACAGCCTGATCCGACTCAGTGTTGGTCTGGAAGACGCCAGCGACCTGATCAGCGACATCGATACCGCACTAGCTCTTGTGGCCGCAACCCATTCCTCATCAGTAACCATTTAAGATCGTTTAACCACCACAACAAAGCAACAATGAGCCATCACAAACAATTAACCATCGGATTATTCGGATTTGGCGTAGTAGGCGAAGGATTGTACAAGGTCCTGCAACAAACACCCTCGCTGAATGCCTCCATCAAAAAGATATGCATCAAGAATCCCGGCAAGAAAAGGAATGCACCGGATGCCTTATTCACTACTGATAAGGACGAATTGCTGAATGACGAAAGCATCAATGTGATCGTTGAAGTAATCAATGAAGCAGATGCCGCATTCGAGATCGCCACTACCGCCCTTCGCAACGGAAAATCAGTTGTCAGCGCCAGCAAGAAAATGATTGCCGAGCACCTGCCTGAACTACTTGCCCTGCAACAGGAAACCGAACAAAGCTTTTTGTATGAAGCAGCGGCCTGCGCCTCCATTCCCGTGATCAGGAACCTTGAAGAATACTACGATAATGACCTCTTGCATGGCATCAAGGCCATCATCAATGGCTCAACCAATTTCATCCTCACCAAAATGTTTGAGGACAAACTGGACTTCCAACAGGCACTCCTGCTGGCCCAACAACTCGGATTCGCCGAGTCGGATCCCACATTGGATGTAGAAGGATATGACGCCATCAACAAATGGACCTTCCTGCTCACCCACGCCTACGGCATCATAGAACACCCGGACAACCTGCTGTTCACCGGCATCCAGAATATCCATGCTATGGATGCAGCTGTAGCAGCAGAGAAAGGTCAGCAGATCAAACTGGTAGCACAGGCACAAAAGCTAAGCAATGGCAAAGTGGCCAGCTTTGTACTGCCCCAGTTTGTACCACAGGATGACCATCTCGCATTTGTGAAGAATGAATACAATGGTGTAGTGATAGAAAGCGGTTTCGCAGATAAACAATTCTTTTATGGAAAGGGTGCCGGAAGCTTTCCCACTGCTTCTGCAGTACTGAGTGATATCTCAGCCTTACGCTATGACTACAAGTACGAATACAAGAAACTTTATCACCACCAACCCAATGAACTCACCAAGGATTTCTACTTGCGGGTCTATGTAAGTTTTACCGACTGGAAATACATACCCAGGGATAAGTTTGAATGGATCGAGGAATGGCATGCAAGGGAGGAAAGAAAATACCTTGTTGGGGTATTGCCGGTGGCAGAGTTGTTTGAGAAAAACTGGTGGAAAGAGAACAGCACCTCACTGATCCTGGCAGCACAACCCATTATTGAAGATACCAGTATCCAGAAGCTGAAGAAGAAAAGCCTGGAATTAGCTGGTGTTCTTGATTAAAGCGTCTCCTTTGTTGTGGTTAATATGCAATATCCCTCTGCATGGCAGGGGGATATTCTTTACCTGACTTCGAGGTGACTACCGATCCGCCTGATCAATTCATGACAGGCCCTTGTGTGGTGGTAGGGACATTTCCAAAAACCCAAGCGGTCCTGGTTGACCAGGGGACGCAATGAAGCATCCACTCCCCAAAGCCAATCCAGTTTATCATTATCCATAAGGTAGTTGCTTACAAAATTCCAAAGCTGAAAAACACGATCCAGGTAACCCTGTTCTCCAGTTAGAGACCAGGCATTGAAGTACCCAACCATTGCTTCTACTTGCGGCCACCAATGCCGTTCAGCATTCCAATTGCTATATGTCCAGTCTGATTCATACAGCAAGCCCCCTTCAGGACTCATTGCCATTGTTGTGGCTTGAGTAATCTTAACAGAAAGTTTCCTGAACTTCTCCACCAAAACCGGGTCCCCTATGGCTTCAGCAGCATCCAGCAAAAGCCAGGAGGCTTCTATATCGTGACCATATGAAATGTCCGAAGGAACCCGGTTCCAGTCATGGCTAAAAAAAAGATGCTGGTGACTGTTAGCGGGATCAATAATATATTTCGGGAACAGCTCTAGCAGCTCAACCAGCCTTTCCTGCAGCAGGTCGGAATCCCAGACCTCATTTAAATTGGCAAACGCCTCCAGCAGGTGGAGGTGGGTATTCATGGTTTTCGGCACATTCACTTCCTTCTCACTCAAACGCATATCCGAAGGCATTCGCCATTCCCGGTCAAACGCTTCCAAATAGCCTCCAAATTGCTTGTCATGACCATGTTGTTCCAGGAGCCAAAACAGGTCCTTTGCCAATGTTAGCGATCGGGGATCCCCTGAAGCCTTATAATATTCAGCAAGGCCGTAGATGCCAAAGGCCTGCCCATATACCTGTTTTCTCGTTTGCTTTACTGCACCATCAAAGTTTACCGACCAATAGAGTCCACCATTTTGTTTATCCAGGAAAAACTGATGCAGGAACTCAAATGAACGTTGCGCAAGCCCCAGGTACATGGAACCGCCACCGGCATTATAGGCTTTCGAGAAGGCCCACAGGACGCGACTATTCAGGATCAGGCTTTTCTCTGCAAAAGGATCAACCTTACCATCATAACTAATCCTGCCCAGGAATCCTCCATACTGCTGATCTATGGTCGACTCCGCCCAAAACCCAAGTATCCTATCCAGCTCCGACTGCAATCCAGATCTGAACCTGAAAAGCTTCGAAGCCACAGGATCACTGACCGTATTCAGAATTAGCTGCTCTCTCAATCTCCGGAGTATTTTACCAAGTAACTAGACAAGATCGGGAACTTACTGCTGCATTGGGCAAGCAAAAATTTCTCACCATTCTTCCAATTTATTCCACCAGGTAAACTTCAGGATCACCACCGCAAGCAGTAAAATGAAAACCGTTAAAAGTAAAGGGAACTCCATCCAAAGGACCAGGTACATGGGCAGGAGGGTAAGGCAGGTCTGGCCTATGATCCCGATTAGGACGTTGAACAGGTCAAGCCCCATTCGCTTATTACCGACAAAACCCGGGTCTTCCGCCACCACCTGTTCATGGATGGGCTTCCACCATCCCCATGGCCTAACCGTTTTATAGAAATGCTTCAATACTTCTTGTTGAACAGGAGGCGCCTTGAAGGTTCCTGCAATGCTTCCAGCAAGGGATAACAGGAACAACCATGGCCAATAAAAAAGGGGAAGGCCTTTTGTAAAATAGGGAAAGACAAGCGAAGCAAGGATACCGGTCAACATACCCCAATAAAACCCACTGGCATTAAAACGCCACCAGTACCATTTGAGCAGGTTGGCAGCGATATAACCACCATACAATGCAGCAACGATCCATTGTACAACTGAATTGACATCCCTGGCGAACACCCCGAGTATGATGCCAATAACCACCATAGTCGTACCACCCATGTAATTCACCAGCAGGGCGCTGCGGTCAGAGGCACGAGGGTTGATATACTTCAGGTAAATATCATTGGTAATATAGGCCTGTGCAGCATTAAGGGTGCCGGAAAATGTCCCCATGAAAGCACCCAGTAATCCAGTCAGCACCAGCCCCAGCAAACCTGCCGGAAGGTATTGGTTAATAACAGCCGGCAAAAGCCTTTCAAAGTCCTTCCCACCCGGAGCAGCTATATCCAGGTCCTTATAGTGCAAAAGGGCAAGCACGGTTATTCCCATGATCATAGCATAGCGTACAGGCAGCAGGATGACAGAAATGATCCCACTCATCTTCGCAGCATCGCCCGGCGACCTGGTGGACAGGATTTTCTGCATATCGTAATTAGGGGCTGGTCCCGCTAAACTGGCAAAGACACCCTTGAAAACCATCATCATGAAAAACACCCCAAACAAGCCAAAGCCGTCATCTTGTATTTTTTGTTGCGCTTCTTGCAGTGTAGGAGACCAATTCAAGCCCAGTTCCCAGCCGAAAAAGGGATCGGTCCAGCCATCGGGCACCACCAGTTTTCCACCCTGCAATTCCTTCATGGCAATAAAGGCAATGGCAAAACTTCCAATACTCAGCAGGACATATTTGATCGCATCACCCAGCACAATACTGTGCAAACCACCCATGATGGTGTATAGCATGGCCACCAGGGTGCAAATGATACCATACAGGTGGGGAACATGTTCAGGCGCTACCTGAAAGGGTAAATAGGGCTGAACCAGCTCCCATGGAATAAAGATCTCCATGAACTTGCCGAGGCCAATGAATCCATAGGCCAGGAAACCCAGGCAGCTCAGCAAGGCAAATACCACAATGATGATATGGGAACCTTTTACCCGGGGTCCGGTCTTTCCGAACCTCGACGCCAACCATTCCGCACCGGTATTCGCATTGGAACGCCTCAACCACTGGGAGAGAAACATCATCATGAAAACCTGGTTGAATACCGGCCATAACCAGGGTATCCAGGCACTCTTGAAACCGTATACAAAACAAAGCGTAACCATCCACATGGTCCCGCTGATATCGAACATATCAGAGGCATTACTTAAACCCAGCCAATACCAGGGCATGGATTTCCCGCCCATCAGGTAAGACTCCACATTCTGGCCCGCCTTCTTCCGGTACAGCCAGCCAACGAGGAGCATGGCCACCAGGTAAGCCATCATTATGAAAACATCGAGCAGGGATAGTCTCATAGCGTTAGTCCAATAGCTTCACAATATACCGCAAGCCCTCCGACTGGAAAGGAATAAGTGGATTCCTGTACTTTTTTATCAGTAAAACACTTTATTATCCGATACTAATCAATTTCTTACATTTATAGACGGATTATCAATGCTATTAGTAGACCAGTAAATGGTACTTTTTTAGCCGATCCAACCCTTTGCACACCATAAATGCTTGCCGGAATGAACGATAAACTACTGAAAGAGATCACCCCCCTCACCCAGAGCGATTGCTTTACGCTTTTCTCTAGGGTGAAAGATAAGTTTGACTTCCCATTGCATTACCATGAAGAGTATGAGCTCAATTTTATCATGAATGGACAGGGCGCCAGAAGGGTAATAGGTGACCATATGGAAGAGATCGAAGAACTGGAACTGGTGCTGGTTGGCCCTAACCTTCAGCACGCCTGGTTCACCCATAAATGCACATCCAGGGAGATCAAGGAAGTCACTATCCAATTCCATAAGGACCTGTTTGATGAGAAGCTACTCAAGCGCAACCAGCTCAGCTTCCTGAGGTCAATGCTGGAACGGTCCTCAAGGGGGATCCTTTTCTCCAAGGAAACCACCAGGCAATTGGCCAATCGCCTACTTAACCTGAACCAAAAACATGGCTTTGATTCTGTACTTGAGCTATTCTCGATCCTCCATGACCTCTCTACGTCAAGGGAAATAAGGCTCCTTTCCGACCCCAGCTTCCATGCACCGGAAACCTTATCCTTCAACAGCAGGCGCATTGAATTGACCTACGAATACATCAACCAGAATTTCCATAAGCCCATCACTTTGGGCGAGGTTGCCAAACTTGCCAATATGACCGAAGTATCCTTCAGCCGTTTCTTTAAACAGCGAACAGGCATCACCTTTATTGACAGCCTTACTGATATCAGGCTGGGGCATGCCTCCAGGATGTTGATCGACACCACGCATTCCATTTCGGAAATAGCCTACCAATGCGGCTTTAACAATATTTCCAATTTCAACCGCATCTTCAAGAAGAAAAAAGGCTGCACCCCTAAAGAGTTCAGGGAAACATTTTCAGGCAAGAGAATCTTTATTTAGGAAAGAAAACAGTTATTGTTTTGAGAGGTTAGTTATTTGCAAATGATCAGTGACCTCCAGGGACAGCCAATGGAATTTCCCTTCTTTCAACAACCAGGAAACCTGGCACACTGCCGGCAACCTCAACCCATTGAACTCACGGTAACCATCAGGTGAAACCTCAACCAGCCAGTCTTCCAGTGTCGCCCCATTATCCCTGCTGTAATAGCGCTTGCCCCTGAACGAAAGAAAGTCCCCTTCCCTGCTGAACTGAAAATCACCGGTAACGGTGTGACCATCTGTTGTTAGGATGGCCCTTGCAGTTGTATCATTCACAGCTTCCCATTTTATGTAAGGCAGGATGGCTGATTGTGGAATCCAAACCATTTCGGCCAGATACCTCATAAGTGAACCCTGGTCCGTTTCAGCGCCATGGGCATCAGCGACCTTCTGTATGGACAATGCCTTGATCAGCATTTCCCCCTTCCCTTCCTTCAGCATGTCCCTCCCCTGCAACCATAGACCCCACGGAGCATTCACCCAAACAGACCAGACAAAACCAGGTTGATCAACCCTGAATACCTGGCTGGCCTTGAAATCCATCCATTTTCCATCAGGCTTCGTCCGCATCCTGCCTACCTGTTCAATACTAACGGCAAAGCTTAACCGCTTACCCATAATACCGGAACGAATAAGCCAGGCACCGACAATGGGCGGAAGGGAATCCAGGTCGCTTTGCTGAACCATCATTGATCCCTTATGGACATTCCCAACCAATGCATTCTTATCCTTCTCCACCATGGTATCAAAACGACTACGGCCATATCCCAGGACCAACACCAGTAGCAAGGAACTATTGAGCAGGCTACCAAATTTGGCCGATGGCCAATAGCGAAAGACCAGGAATTGCGACAACAGTATGGCTATGGCCAACAGGGGCAGCCAATAGGCTTTATGCAAAATCAGGGAGATACCGGCGCCAATCAGCAGTAGGGCTGCAACCAACCAAAGCAAGCCCATCGGCTTGCTGATCGGCTGTTGGATGTTCCCGGAGGTCCCAGGGAAAAATGCCTGTACAAATCCGAGGAGATGGATCAATCCATGAATAAAAAGCAGGCCAAGCGCCACTACTTTCAACATACAATCCTGGAATTATTATTGATCAAACAAAATATTGGTCAACCATTCTGTTATGCCCACAACACAGCAACCTCTTCCCTGTACCAGCTTTCAAAACGTTCAGCAAATTCCTTTTCGATCATATTCCGCTTCACCTTCAATGTCGGCGTGAGTTTTCCATTCTCGATGGACCACCCTTCCTGCATCACCACAACTTTCTGCACCCTTTCATAAGGTTTCAGTACAGGGTTGACCACTTCAATGGTAGCCTGCAGGCTTTGCTGTACTTCCACCTGACCCATTTTCCTCCCGATATCAGATAAAACAACCAGGGCCATGGGCTGTGGCAATCCATCCCCCACTACACAAACCTGTTCTATACATTGGTTACCGGATAGCTTCAGTTCGATCTGGGCTGGAGCAATGTATTCGCCTTTGGAAGTCTTATACATTTCCTTCACCCTTCCAGTGATCTTCAGGAACCCATCTTCATCGAACTCCCCTACATCACCGGTATGCAGCCAACCTTCTGCATCAATTGTCGCGCAGGTCATTTCCGGTTCCTTATAATACCCCAGCATATTCCAGGGTGTCCTGACAAGGATCTCCCCGGTGCCTTCTGCAAACTTCAATTCCACACCCTCATGTATCCTTCCCACCGTTCCCTGCTTCACCTCCGTTGCAGGCATGATGCTCACCGCACCAGTGTTCTCAGACATCCCATAGGCCTCCCTGATCACTACCCCTAACCTGCTGAACCAATTCAATAAAGGGATCGGCATGGGAGCTGCTCCCACCACGATCAGTTTCGCCGCTTCGATCCCAAGTGCCTTCCTGATCTTTGCTTTAACCAGGTTATTGACCAATGGAATGCGTAATAGCAGGTCTAGTTTCTGCTGCGGCATTTTTGACAGGATTCCTTGCTGGAATTTTGTCCAGATCCTGGGTACCGTACCGAAATGGGTTGGCCTTGCATTCACCATATCCCTGTTGAAACTATCCAGGCTCTCCACAAAATGGAAAGTTCCTCCGATGATCAGCCCCCCATTCTGGAGGTAGGCCCGCTCGGCGATATGGCAAAGCGGTAAATAGGAGATGAATCTTGCATTGGCAATATCATTACCAAAATGTGGCAGAATTGCTTTGATCATCCTGGCCATATGACCAAAGGTCAACATCACTCCTTTCGGATTCCCGGTGGTACCTGATGTATACACAACCGTCATTAGTTGGTCCAGGTCAGGAAGCGGGGATTCTTCGATGGGCGAATGACTGGCAAGGATATCATTCCATTGAACATGTTCCGGATCCGGATTATAAGTAGGGAAACTGATACATTTCACTCCCTCCGGAACCCCAGGCTTCATTTGCTCCCAGCCATCGAGCTTACCTACGAATAACAGCTTGCATTCGCTATGGACCATCACCTGCCTTAACTGGTCCGCTGTGAGGGTAGGAAAGAAGGGGACGGAAATATAGCCTGCCATCATAATGGCAAGGTCAGTGATCAGCCACTCCGAGCAATTCTTGGACACTATCCCAATATGGGAACCGGGGGGCAAGCCGGTGGACTTCAGCCAGGCAGCAAGGGTCCTTACTTCAAGGGCGAACTGTCGCCAGCTATGGTCACGGTAAACGCCATTCAAGGGTTGGCGCAGGGCAATCTTTTCTGGACTGGAGCGCTCCCACTTATAGAGGGCGCCCAGCATGGTGTAATCCTGGGAAATCGACATTCAGCAGTTTTTACAATCGTTAAGTAAACAGGTGGCCGGTTGGTCGCCCAACCGGTTTTAATTTACTGAATCCTGACCGATTTACCAGCCCTTATTTATTCCTTACCAAAACCCACCATCAACGCTTTCATCACTTTGGCTTTAATGGTTTCCGGCGCAAAGGCATGCCTGATAGCTTCCCTATTACAATGGTAGAACTCTTCTATCCCCCACCCGAATACCTTTTCCACCAGTGTATACTCAGACGATAAGCTGCAATTGGAAATGGTCCTGGCATCGGTATTCACACTCAGGGATACGCCCTGCCTGTATATCCTATCGATGGGATGCGCTGCAATGGACCCACATACATTGGTCTGCACATTGCTCGTTGGACATACCTCCAGGTGGATATCATGGGACCGAAGCCAATCCAGCAGGGAGGGGTCCTCTACACTGCGCACCCCATGCCCTATCCTTTTGGGGTGAAAATGCTTCAGGGTTTCCCAAACACTATCCGCCCCCCTGGCCTCACCGGCATGGGCAGTACAAGGAATGCCATGTTCCCTGGCATACCCAAAAGCGCTGATGTGTTCCGCTATCGGGAAACCGGCCTCATCAGCCGCAATATCAAATCCATATACCCTTGTACCCCTGAACCGCTCTACCAGTTGAACAGTCTGCATACTTTGCTCCTCACGGTAATGCCTAAGCGTACATAATAGAATACCTGCTTCAATACCCGTCAGGGCAATGCCTTCCTCTGTTGCATCCACAACTGCCTGGACCACTTCCTCCGGCTGCAATCCACCGTAAATATGCTGCAGTGGTGCAAAGCGCATTTCAGCATACACCACATTCTCCTGCTTCCACTGCCGGAAAAGGTCAAGGGTGACCAATCGCAGGGCCTCCCTGCTCTGCATCAGCTCAAACCCATTGACCGCCCTGGTGATATAATCTGCCAGGTCACAGCATTTCGGGGGCGCCACGAAGGATTCCCTGTACACCTCGTAGGTAAGGGAGGGACTCAACAGTTTGGCCACCTCAAAGCTCAGGCAGCAATCCAGGTGCACATGCAGTTCAACTTTAGGGAGGCTTGCATATTCCATAATGGGTTATTTAGTCTTGTATTCCATAGTGAAAACCGGCAATAAAATATGACTATGCCGATCCAGGCAATCATGATGCTGGCTTTCCTTATTTTTAGCGCAAAATAGCACAGGCACCAAAACCAGGACGGGACATATGTCCCGGCATTATGCTCCGAACCAACACGATATTATTACAGCAGGTGGAAGTATTGGCCAAAACCCGGGGAGTTGACCATATCCGGGAGAAAACCTATCAACCAGGCGAGCAGGTATTCAGCCAGGACCAGGCATTGCACCATGTATTGATCATCCGCTCGGGCATTGCCAAATGCTTTATCAGGGAAGATAATGGCCGGGATTATATCCTCGAATTCCAGGGACCCGGTGAAGTGGTGGGGGAACTGGAACAGATCGACAGGAAGAAAGCCGGCACCAACCTGGTGGCCCTTACCAAATTGGAAGTATTCCGGATAGACGGCAAATATTTCAATCATTTATTGACTACTGACCAGGCTTTCAACCAGCTGATCCTGCAGGAACTGGCCATGAAGATCAGGCACACTTCCATCCGTTCTGCCTACCAGCAAAGCTATCCTGTAGCATCCAGCCTCTTACAATTGGTTACCCTGATCGATGAACAGGAACTTCCACTGACCAAGCAAGACCTTGCGGATTACCTGGGCATCACCAAAAGGTCACTGAACCGGACCATACAGGCGATCACTAGTGGAAAGGAAAAAGACAATCCTGAACTATTTGAAGAAGGAAGAAAGACAGTTTTGAAATTATTCGGAGGGGAACAATAGATAGTTATTTCCTTTGCTCCCAATCAGACCTGGACATTTCAAAATAGACCTCACCGTTCTTTCTCAGGCCAAGGTCCTTCCATCCGGCCCTGGCATAAAAAGCAGCTGCGCGCGTACCGGGCTCAGTTCCCAACCAAATGACCTGATCCGTTTGCCGGAAATACCAATCCATCATCTGGTCATGGAGCAACCGTCCCAGTCCCATCCCTTCAAAAGCAGGATCCACGAACAACGCCCAAACATTATGCTCAAGAAGGTCCACAATAGCAAAGCCCGCAACATTACCATCAATTTCGGCCACCCATCCCTTGCCCCTGCTAAAAAGGAATTCCTCATAATCCGATTGGGGTACCAAGGCAGGATTGGACAGGACATTCTCCTTCACGGCTAAACGGATCTCCATGAGTCGGGGGATATCGGTCCTTATGGCTTCGCGGATGGTCATGTAAAAAATTGGTTTTATGAACTAACTTAGGAAAGGTAAAGAAAGGAAATATTACCCTTCCTCAATAACCCTTAATACCTCTCTATATGCCAACCAGCCAAATGTTGCAATTATGGGAAGAAGGCAGAACCAGGTTCTCCAATCTCCTGAGCAAGTTAACAGAAGATGACCTGAAAAAGAAGCTAGTACCTTCCCCTAATTCAGCGGGCTTCCTGCTTCGCCATATTGCCGATGTTGAATTGCTCTTTGCCAAAAATGTATTCGGGGTAAAGGATGTGGAAGTTCACGCCAAAACAGTGATCGCGCAAAAGGATACGGGTGAATGGACAGAACTTGCTGCACTCATAGACTATCAATCAACAGCATTTAATGCTTTAAGAGCGGCAATTCTTTCACAAACAGCTAGTGATTGGGAAGAAATGGTTACGACAAAGGAATGGGGAACAAAAACCAAGGCGGAAGCATTGGGTCGTATCATCTCGCATACTACTTATCATGCTGGGCAATTGGCGATGATCATTAAATATGGAGAAAGCTGATATTATTATGTGAGCAGCAGGAAGGCGCTGATGATTTCCCCAGATGGTGGTATCCTTTTCGTCAATTAATAACGAAAAGTCCGTAAAGGGCCCGCAAATGGCGAAAAGTGCCTTCACATCTTCTTCGCGAAATTTGCATTACCCTCCTGATGGCTTGTACTATTTTCCAGGATCGAACACAAAGCATTACATCCACTCTTGGTGCAACCACCAACCATTCATTAAAGTGATAAGAGTGTATATAAAAAAAATCCGCCATCGCGTAAGCAATGGCGGATGATGTCGGGAAGACAGGATTCGAACCTGCGACCCCCTGGTCCCAAACCAGGTGCGCTACCGGCCTGCGCTACTTCCCGCCCTTTTGCGAAGGGTGGTTCGCATAAGAGGTTGCAAAGGTAGGGGTTCAATGCATTAATTCAAACTAATTCCGGCATTTTTTCTGCCGGCCTTTATTCGGCAGCTATCTCAATTGTTTTCCGCTCACGGAAGAAAAGCAGGAAATACACCAGCACCGCAGCAGCAATGGCGGCAGGCACCATCCATACCCCAAACCAATTGTGCCCTCCTTCTGTAGAATAATGTTCTGCAATGAAACCGGAGAACCAGGTCCCGATGAACATTCCCAAGCCATAGGTAGCAAAAGTGAAAAGTCCCTGTGCGGCATTCTTGTTTTGCTCACCTGCCTTTTTTTCTGAATACATATAACCGGTCACAAAGAAGAAGTCATAACATACCCCGTGCAAGATGATACCGGCATAGAGCATCCAGCTTTCAGGATTCCCGTAACCGGTGGCAAAAAGGATATAGCGCAGGATCCAGGCCAGGATGCCGATGAGCAACATGTTCTTTACCCCGATCCGGTTAAACAACATCGGGATGGCCAGGATAAAGATCCCTTCCGATACCTGCCCCAGGATCATCTTCCCTGCCGCATTGCTCATTCCCACTTCATTCAGGAATGGATTCGCAAAGCCGTAGTAAAAGGCCAGGGGTATGCAAACCAGGATGGCCGCGATGAAGAAAACCAGGTAGGGTTTGTCCTTCAGCAAAGCAAATGACCCTTCCCCAAATATGGAGGTGGACTCCCCCTCTGCAGCCGCCTTGGGAGGTGTATTGGGAAGCAGGAAACTAAACAGTCCCAAACCTGCAGATACGGCTGCTGCCAGGTAAAAGGTGGAAGGCGATTTCTCGATCCCTAAATTCCCCACGAGGGTACCCGCCAGGATCCAGCCAAGGGTGCCGAATACCCTGATCCAGGGAAATTGCTTACCGGGATCGGTCATCTGCGCGAAGGCCACACTGTTCGACAAGGCAATGGTGGGCATGTACAATAAGGAATAGAAAAGGATGACCCAGTAGAATACAGTGTTATTCGTCACCTTGGTAGCGAGGAACAACAAGGCCGCGCCAACAATATGCAATACTCCCATGATCTTCTGTGCTGCAAAGAATTTGTCAGCAACCAGCCCCACAAATACCGGGGAGATCATGGTTGCGATGGCCAGGGCACTGAAGGCCGCGCCTACCTGTACATCGGAAGAGGCCAGGTTGGCTTTCATATATGTTCCCATGGTTACATACCAGGCGCTCCAGATAAAATACTGGAGGAACATCATCAGGGACAGGGATACCCGTGTTGTAGTTTTCATGATTGAGCTGTATAGTGTTGGTTTACCTTACAAGATAAGCAAAGCCGGGTTATGCAGGAGCAGTGCCGGCACCCAAAGCCTTTGCCAGTTGAGCTTCATCCAGGTGTTTATCCCACTTCGCCACAACGATGGTAGCCACGGCGTTCCCGGCCAGGTTGGTCAGGGCCCTGGCTTCGGACATGAAGCGGTCCACACCCAGGATAAGTGTCATGCCAGCTACCGGTACTTCAGGTACCACTGCGAGGGTGGCTGCAAGGGTAATGAAACCCGCGCCCGTTACACCGGCCGCCCCCTTGGAACTCAGCATGGCCACCAGCAATAGTACTACCTGGCTTTCCAGCGACAGATCGATATTACAAGCCTGCGCAATAAACAGTGCAGCCATGGTCATGTAAATATTGGTACCATCCAGGTTGAAGGAATACCCGGTAGGGATCACCAGTCCCACTACCTGCCTGGCACAACCAGCCTGCTCCATTTTCCGCATCAGCGAAGGCAATGCCGCTTCTGAAGAACTTGTCCCGAGCACCAGCAGCAGTTCATCCTTGATATAGCGCAGCAGTTTCAAAATGGAGAATCCATTGTACCAGGCTACTGCACCCAATACCACCAAAACAAATAATAATGAAGTGGTATAAAAGGTAATGACCAGGAAGGCAAGGTTCACGATCGAATCAATGCCATACTTCCCGATCGTAAAGGCCATGGCGCCGAAGGCACCGATTGGCGCCAGTCGCATCAATATCTCTACGATCTTGAATACCGGGAAACTCAGGGCATGGAGGAAATCAATCACCATCTTACTTTTTTCTGAAGTCAGTGAAAGTCCCACGCCAAAAAGGATGGCGGCCAGCAAGACCTGCAGGATATTGCTGCCGGTCAGCGGGCTCATCAATGTTTGCGGAATGATGTTCAGTACAAAATTCACCAGGGAGGAATCATGTGCGGCAGCAATATACTTTTTGACCTCGCTGGTATCGAGACTGGCCGGGTCGATATTCAGTCCCTTGCCCGGTTGCAGGAGATTACTCACCACCAGGCCAACGATCAGAGCCAGTGTTGAAAAGACCAGGAAGTAGATCATGGATTTCCCTGCCACCCTTCCCACTTTATTCAGGTCATTCATGGAGGCAATGCCAACAGATACGGTCAGGAAGATCACTGGTGCAATGATCATCTTGATCAGGGCAATAAATCCATCGCCCAGGGGCTTCATCTGCTCACCCAGTGAAGGGTAAAAATAGCCCAGTGCCACCCCTATGGCAATAGCCACCAAAACCTGTACATAGAGAACCCTGTAGAAAGGGAGTCTTTTCCCGGCAACAGAATTGGAAATAGAAGGATCCGGCATCATAAGCAGAAAATTTCAATATGAACCCAGCAGGAATATTCCGGATCTAACATTCTCAGAACCTTACCCGGAAGAAACGAATATAAAACCAAAAAGCTGATCAAACCAGAAGGGAATGGTGGCGAATGGACTTGGGGTAAATAAAAAACCGCCGAAGGATCACTTCGGCGGTTGATGCGGTGAGGGCGGGATTCGAACCCGCGGTACAAGTTTGAGCTCGTACGACGGTTTAGCAAACCGCTCCTTTCGGCCTCTCAGGCACCTCACCTACCCAGCCTTGCCTGCATTTCTGCATTTAAGGGGACGCAAAAATAGGGATTTATGCATTTATCTTCCAAAAAAATAAGGCTCCAAACCGGGAATATTTTTTTCCGATATGGAGCCTTAAAGAGGTGTATTATCAAAGCGCTGCAAGCTGCACCTTCTGCTGCAGTTCCATTACATTTTCACGGAATACGGTATCTGTATCCATCAGATCCTTCACGGTCTGGCAAGAGTGGATCACCGTGGTATGGTCGCGTCCACCGAAGTGTTCACCAATGGTTTTCAGTGAATTCTTGGTGAAGGACTTTGCCAGGTACATGGTGATCTGCCTGGCCTGCACGATCTCCCGCTTGCGGGTTTTCTGCAACAGTTTTTCGTAAGGAACATCGAAATAATCGCAAACCATTTTCTGGATGGCTTCGATGGTGATTTCCTTCGATGAAGTTTTCACGAAGTTACGGAGTACTTTCTTGGCCAAATCGAGGTCAATTTCCCTACGATTAAGCGAAGACTGTGCCAAAAGTGAGATCAAGGCACCCTCCAGTTCCCTTACATTACTATTGATATTATAAGCCAGGTATTTTACCACTTCCTTCGGCATTTCCAGGCCATCATTCTTCATCTTGCGCTCCAGGATCTCGATCCGGGTTTCGTAATCCGGAACCTGGAGGTCGGCACTCAAACCCCAACGAAACCTGCTGAGCAAACGCTCCTGTACCCCTTCAAGGTCCTTGGGGGCCTTGTCGGAGGTCAGCACCAGCTGCTTGCCTGATTGGTGCAGGTGGTTAAAGATCGCGAAGAAGGCATCCTGGGATTTCTCTGCCCTGTTGAAGAACTGCACGTCATCAATGATGAGTACATCGATCAACTGGTAAAAATGGATGAAATCGTTGATGGCATTATTGCGGCTATGGTCCACAAACTGGTTGATGAACTTTTCGGAGCTCACATACAAAACCACTTTATTGGGATGCATGCGCTTTACTTCATTACCGATCGCCTGGGCCAGGTGGGTCTTACCCAAACCAACCCCACCATAAATCACCAGCGGATTGAAGGAATTGGCCCCGGGCTTCTCGGCAACGGTCTTGCCTGCACGCCTGGCCACCCTGTTACAATCGCCTTCAATATTGGAATCAAAAGTGTAGATAGGATTCAGCTGCGGATCGATCTGCATCTTCTTCAGACCGGGGATCACAAAAGGATTCTTCACCGGGTTATTAATAACCAGTGGAAAATCCATCTCATTGTTGGAATATGTTTTGTACCCATGTGCAGGCACATCCATAGTCAATGGCTTATTCTTGTGATTGCCGCTATCTACCATGATGCGATATTCCAGTTGGGCATCCTTGCCCAACACCCTTCTCAAAGTTTTTGCCAGCAGGTTTACATAATGCTCTTCAAGATATTCATAGAAGAACTGGCTCGGCACCTGTATTACTAATACATTGCCTTTGAGTTCTACGGGTTTAATGGGTTCGAACCAGGTTTTGAAATGCTGCCACTCCACAATATCCTTGATTATCTCCAGACAACTATTCCAGACTGTATCTAAGGTTTTGGTCAT